>DASZRI010000397.1:0-16080 GCA_035549215.1 Gemmatimonadaceae bacterium
GTGGAGCTCGCGGTCAAGCCTGCGGGCATCCGCTACCGCTACGCCATCGCGCTGGGCCCGGACGGCCGCGCACTGCGGATGACCACCGACGTGTGGACGCTGGCGTCGACTGACACGGCGCCCGCGCAGCACGCCATCGCCGACTTCACCGGCGACTCGGCGCACCTGTCGGTCGTGGCCCGTGGCGGCACGCAGACGCTCGTGCTTCCGGCGAGCCCCGGCGCGGTGCCGTACATCAACCTCTCCACGGCGCTGCTGGAGCAGGCCGTGATGCGCGCAAAGGCCATGGGCGGGCGCCTGGATTCAGTGCCGATGTTCGCGCTTGCCGGCGGGCGGAACTTCGTCGCGCCCGTCGAGTGGATCGGCGCCGATTCCGCCACGATCACGCTGCCCGGCGTCGTCATCCGCATGGCGGTGGCACCGGACGGCTCGGTGCTGGGCGCGTTCGCGCCGTCGCAGAACCTGCGCGCCGAGCGTGAGGGCGGCGCGCACCCAATGGGCGTGGCGCCCGTCGATTACGGGGCGCCGCCGGGCGCGCCGTACGTGGCAGAGGACGTGACCGTGCGCACGCCCGAGGGGCTCACGCTCACGGGCACGCTGACCCTGCCGCGCCTGCGGAGCGGCCGCGTGCCGGCCATCGTGACGATCACCGGCTCCGGCGCCGAGGACCGCGATGAGCGGATCTCGATCGTGAACGGCTACCGCCCGTTCTGGCAGGTGGCCGACACGCTCGCGCGGCGGGGGATCGCGACCCTGCGGCTCGACGACCGCGGCATCAACGGCTCGGACGCCGGCCCCGCGTCGGCGACGTCGGCGGACTTTGCGAACGACATCCGCGCCGGGCTGGCGTACCTGCGCTCGCGGCCGGAGATCGACGGGACGCACCTCGGGCTCGTGGGGCACAGCGAGGGCGGGATGATCGCGCCGATGATCGCCGCCACCGACCCGTCGCTGCGGGGCATCGTGCTCATGGCGGGCACGGCGCAGACGGGGCGCCAGATCATGGCGTACCAGGCGCGGAACGCCATCGAGCACGACACCGCACTCTCGGCGGCGCAGCGGGACAGCGCGCTGGCCGCAGCGGCCCGCAGCACGGATTCGCTGGCGCAGCACAACGCGTGGGTGCGGTACTTCCTCGACTACGACCCGCTCGCCACGGCGCGGAAGGTGCGGGTGCCGGTGCTCATCCTGCAGGGAGAGAAGGACCAGCAGGTGACGCCGGAGCAGGCGGGCGCGCTTGCGAGTGCGTTCCGCGCCGGGGGGAACCACGACGTGACGGTGCGCCTCTTCCCGAATACCGACCACCTCTTCGTCGCCGACAGTGACGGATTTCCCGGCCGATACCCGTCGCTTCCCTCTGGGAACGTGCGTCCGGCAGTGCTCGGCACACTCGCAGACTGGCTGGTCGCGCACCTGGGCGCGGGGGCGAAGGGACACGTGACTCCAGAGTGAAACGCGGCCCGTTCCAGAGGGGAAACCGCGAAAATTCCTATTGCGTCCCTGAGAGAGTGTTTTACCTTACGGCGCGTCGGACTGCGGTATCGAGCACGAAGACCATTCCGTTCCCCTACTGAGGAGAGCACAACATGGCCGCGAAAAAGGGCAAGAAGGCCGCGAAGAAGGGTGCCAAGAAGGCCGCGAAGAAGACGGTGAAGAAGGCCGCGAAGAAGGCGGCGCCGAAGAAGAAGGCCGCGAAGCGGAAACCCAACGCAGCGTTCATGAAGCCCATGCAGCCCGACGCCGCCCTCGGCGCCGTGGTTGGCACCAACGCGATGCCGCGCACCGAGGTCACGAAGAAGGTCTGGGCCTACATCAAGCGGAAGGGCCTGCAGGATGCCAAGGAGCGTCGCATGATCAACGCCGACGACGCCCTGAAGGCCGTGTTCGGCGGCAAGAGCAAGGTCTCGATGTTCGAGATGACCAAGCTCGTCAACAAGCACCTCAAGTAGTCCGGTTCGCAGTCCGCGACGAGGGCGCGCATCCTGCGCGCCCTTTGTCGTTTCCGGCCCCCGCGGAACCACGGGGTCGCCTGCCGCGTACGGGATCGTAGATTCCTCCAGGCGCAGTCCCTTCCGCACCTCTCGCTTCCCGATTCCTTCCGTGGCCAAGTCGTCGAACGTCGTCTCGCAGGCCCGCAACGCGCGCGGCAAGAAGTCCAGCGGCTCCACCCTCAAGGCCGCCTGGGAGAACATCAAGTCGCTGGCCGGCGCGATCCTCATCTACCTCGTCATCCGCACCTTTGCCGTCGAGGCCTACCGCATCCCGTCGGGGAGCATGATCCCGACCCTGCTCGTGGGCGACTGGCTGTTCGTGAACAAGGCGGTGTACGGGCCCACGATCCCGTTCACGAACACGCACCTGCCCGGCTACGCGGACCCCAGGCGCGGCGACGTCGTGGTGTTCGTGTCGCCCTTCCAGCCCGACCTCGCCGAGCAGGGGGACGATCCCACGCCCGTGCTCGTGAAGCGCCTGGTCGGCATGCCCGGCGACACGCTCTACATGCGCGACGGGCTGGTCTACGTGAACGGCATCGCGCAGCGGCAGGGCTATGGCGCGGCCGCCAATCCCAAGGGCGACCCCAACGAGACGAGCCCGCTCTTCGACTGGCAGCACAAGATCGAGCTGCGCAACACGCGCTTCGGCTCGGCGCCGGCGCAGCCGACGCACGACAACTGGGGGCCGCTGCTCATCCCGCAGGGGCACTATTTCATGATGGGCGACAACCGGTACGAATCGAAGGACAGCCGCTACTGGGGCGTGGTGCCGCGCGCCAACGTGCGCGGCCGCCCGATCTTCGTGTACTACTCGTTCGTGCCGTCCAGCGAGAGCGACCGCCCGCTGTCGTTCCTCACGGACATCCGCTGGGGCCGCATCGGGCACGTCATCCACTGACCCGCGCCATGCCGCTCGTCTTCCCCTTCGACCCGGACATCACGCGCGCCTCGACCATCCCGGCGCGGCTGTACAACGACCCGGTCTACCTGGAGCTCGAGCGGGAGCGCGTCTTTGCCGGCACGTGGCAGCTCGTCGCGCGCACCGGGCAGCTCCGGCAGCAGGGCGACTACGTGACGGCCGAGGTGGGCAACGACAGCATCGTGATCGTGCGGGACGCGCAGGGGCTGCGCGGGTTCCACAACGTGTGCCTGCACCGCGCAGGCCCGGTGGCGCAGGGGTGCGGCCGGCGCCAGACGCTCCAGTGCCGCTACCACGGCTGGACGTACTCGCTGGACGGCACGCTGCTGCGCGCGCCCGAGATGGAGGGGGTGGCGAACTTCACCCCGCAGGAGATGCACCTGCGGCCGGTGGCCGTGGCCACGTGGGGCCCGCTCGTCTTCGCCAACCTGGACGGCAAGGCGCCGCCGCTCGCCGAGGTGCTCGAGGACATCCCGCAGCAGGTCGCGCCCTTCCACTGCGAGTCCATGCGCTACGTCATGCGCAAGGAGTACGACCTCGCATGCAACTGGAAGGTGTACGTGGACAACTACCTCGAGGGGTACCACGTGCCCGTGGTGCACCCGGGGCTGCACAAGGAGCTGGACTACGACCAGTACCGCGTGGAGCCGCACCGCTATTACTCGCTGCAGCACGCGCCGCTGCGCCCCGTGCCTGCGGCCGCGGGCGATCGGCGGTATGTTCCGGGAGCCGCCGACGTGCCGGCGGCGTACTACGTGTGGCTGTTCCCGAACACGATGCTGAACATCTACATGGGGCAGATGCAGACCAACGTCGTGCTGCCGCTGTCCCACGACCGCACCCGGGTTGTCTTCGAGTGGTTCGCCACCGAACCGCCCGCGGATCCGGCCACGGACCCGCAATGGAGCCGGCTGGTGGCGTTCAGCGACGAGATCCAGGTGGAAGACATCGAGATCTGCGAGGCGGTGCAGCGCAACCTCCGTTCCCGCGTGTACGACCGGGGCCGCTACTCGGCGGCCCGCGAGAACGGCGTGCACCACTTCCACTCGCTGCTGCATGAGTTCCTGACGTGACGCCGGCCCCCGCTGTGGCGTCTCCCCGCAGGCGATGCCGCCTGCGGCACGCACCACCCGAGTCCCCGGCCTGACGACGGGTCCGGCTCGCGCTCCCCCACTCCGCGCGCCCCGATGGTTCGCTGGTCCTCCCTGTTCGACCGCACCGATCGCCTGATCGGCCTCTCGCAGCTCGCGTGCGTGGCCACGCTCGGCGTCGTCCTGACGTCGTGGTGGTACAACCACGATGTGCTGCTCGACGGGGCGTTCATCGCCTCGCTGGCCATCTTCACGCTGGCGGCAGCCGGGATCGCACGGCGGACGCACGGGGTCAACCGCGGGCTCTTTGCCGGCTTCGCGGCAGTGGCCGCGCTCGCGTTCCTGGCGCAGCTCCTGGGCGAACTGCTGCCGGGCTCGGAGCTCTACCGCGCCATGCACGCGGTGGCCGGCACCGACAAGGCGATCATCGTCGCGACGCTGAACGCCGTGCTCCCGCTGTACGCCGGCGCCGCGCTGGCCGACCAGGAACGCGCCGCGCGTGCGCTCGAGCGCAGCGTCAACGAGGAGCGCGCCGTCTCGGCGCTGCTCGAGTCACGCGTCAGCGAGCGCACGGTCGAGCTGGAGGACGCGCAGCGCGTGCTGCAGCGGATGTGGGTCCTCGGCCAGGAGATCTCGCTTGAGCTCGATCCCCAGCGCGTGCTCGACCGCTTCGTGGACGCAGCCCGCGACGTGGCGCGCGCCGACGGCGCCGCCGTCGCCCTGCTCCATGACGACGGTACGATCCGCGTGACCACCGCGCGCGGCAGCATCTCGCACATGGCGGGGCTCGAGGTGCCGGTGGCGGGCTCGGTCATGGGACGCGTCCTCCGCACCGGCCATCCATGGCTGGCCGCCGACGTGGAGACGCGCCTGGACGAGGTGTACCGGCCCGCCTACGAGATGGCGCAGGGACGGCTGCGCGCCCACGTCGTGTTCCCCATTTCGCGGCGCGGCGAGCGCATCGGGACGGTGACGCTGGTGCGCGGCACGCCCGACCCCTTCCCACCGGCCACCGTCGCCCGCGTGGAGGCGATGGCCGACCTGCTCGTCGTCGCGCTGGAGAACGCCGAGCTGGTCGAGACGCTGCGCCGCGCGGAGTGGCGGTTCCGCACGCTCTTCCGCGCGGCGCCGGACGCGGTGTTCTCCGTCCTGCAGAGCGGGCGCGTGCGCGAGGCCAACGACGCCGCGCGGGACGTGCTCGGACTCGACCCGATCCAGATCGTCGGCCGCAACCTGTCCGAGCTCGTGCCCGAGGACGAGCGCGAGCGCCTGGATGCGGCGCTCGCCGACACCTTCGCGGGGCGGCCGGCACGCCTCGAGGTGAGCTTCGTGCACGCATCCTCGGGGCGCACGCGCGCCGTGTCCCTGGCCGCCAGCCGCCTGCCCGAGGCGGACCCGCCCAGCGTGCTCGTGGTGGCCCGCGACATCACGGCCGAGCAGGAAATGCGGCTGCGGCTCATGGAATCCGACCGCCTGGCCGCGGTGGGCGAGCTCGTGGCCGGCGTCGCGCACGAGGTGAACAACCCGCTGAGCAGCATCAGCGCCTTTGCCCAGCTCCTGCTGCGTGACGCCGCCCTCACGGGCGCGCAGCGCGAGCAGGTGGAGGTCATCCGTGCCGAGACCATGCGCGCCAGCCAGGTGGTGAAGGACCTGCTGGCGTTCGCGCGGCGCAGCGCGCCCCGCCGCGAGCCGGTGGACCTGAACTCCGTCGTCGCGCGCACGCTCCGGATGCGCGGCTACCAGCTCTCGTCCAGCCACATCCGCGTGGCGCAGGCGCTGGGCGACGGGCTTCCCGCCGTGATGGGCGACGCCCGGCAGCTCCAGCAGGTGTGCCTGAACCTGATCACCAACGCCGTGCAGGCCATGGAGCCACTGCATGGGGGCACGCTCACCGTCGTCACGCGCACGGAGAACGAGTCGGTGATCCTGGAGGTGGGCGACACGGGCACCGGCATCCCGGCCGAGGCGCGCAGCCGCATCTTCGAGCCGTTCTTCACGACCAAGAAGGAGGGCGAGGGCACCGGGCTCGGCCTCAGCGTGAGCTACGGCATCGTCACCGAGCACGGCGGCAAGATCGAGCTCGCCGGAACCTCCGCCACGGGGACGACGTTCCGTGTCACGCTGCCGCCGGCGGCGGCGCCCGCCACCGGGCGCATCTCGGCCGAGACGCAGCCGCTCGTGCTCCGGTCGCCGCTGTCCGGCCTGCGGCTGCTGTTCGTGGACGACGAGCCGTCGCTGTGCAGCAGCATGGCGACGTACGGCAAGGTGCGCGGCTTCACCGTGCTCACCGCGCCCGACGGCGAGCAGGCGCTGGAGATCGTCCGCCAGACGACGGTGGACGCCGTGGTCTCCGACGTGCGGATGCCGGGCATGGACGGCTTCGCGCTGCACAACTGGCTGCGGCTGGAGCGGCCAGGGCTGGCGGCCCGGACCGTGTTCATCACGGGCGACGTGGTGGCGGCAGGAAACCGCGGCGCGGCCCGGCAGCCCATGATCCCGAAGCCGTTCACCTTCGAGCGGCTGGAAGAGGCGCTCGTGGCGGTGTTGCGTGGCTGGAGGATGGAGGATCAGGAGGCCGGAAGCGGGGGCGAAGTGGGCAGGAACGCGTGACGGCTCCGCGCGGACCGGATTCGTTGCGATCTTTTCCCCCGGTTCGTTTGTCTAAGTAGGGACGGCCCACGATTTCCCCATTCCCCCATGCCTGCCTTCTTTCCCCGCCAGACCATCGAGGTTCGCCTGGAAGAGCCGAAGGCGTTCCGGCGCCTCTCGTTCAACCTGGTCGAAATGGCGCTGGTGACGGGCGTGGTGCTGCGGCTCTACCGGTCGGTGGCGCTGACCCACGGCTCGAACAGCTGGCTGTACATCGGCGGGACGTTTGCCCTTGGGCTGGGGCTGCTCTGCCTGATGGCGACGCTGCACCTGGCCAACTTCCCGCTGCACCGGTGGACGTGGCGGGCGCCGGCCTTCGCGGCCGTGGAGGTCGTGGCCGAGATGTGCGTGAGCCTGCTGCTCATCTGGGTCGGGCGGGAGCCGTCGGGGACGGCCCGGGCGGAGTTCCAGGACTGGTGGGGCATGGCCTGGAGCAGCCTCTGGACGCGCGAGCTCATGATCTGCGCGTGGGCGGCGCTGCTGGCGGTCATCGTGACGATCGTGCGACGGACGATCGTGGCCTCGGAGCTCCGCGAAAAGCACGAGCGGGAGCGGCGGGCCGGGGGCGAGTAGGCGGGCCCCGCGCTATATTTTCCGGCATGATCCGCAAGGACAAGGAACTCATCGTCGTCGGTGACCGCGTGCTGGTGAAGGTCGAGGACGGAGAGGAGCGGACGAACGTCGGGCTCTATCTGCCGCCAACGGCCGTGGACAACCAGGCGGTGCAGGGCGGGACCATCGTCGCCACCGGTCCCGGGCTGCCGCTGCCGAGTCCCGACGCTTCCAGTGACGAACCCTGGCGTGCACCGGCGCGAGAGACCCGGTATGTCCCGATGCAGGCGCGCGAAGGCGACTACGCGCTGTTCTTCCGCAAGGCGGCGGTCGAGATCACGTTCGAGGGCGAACGGTTCCTCGTCGTGCCGCAGCAGGCCATCCTCGCGCTCGTGCGCGATGAGTACTGACGGAGTGACCCGATGACGCTTCCCATTCGCAATGCGGCGCCCATGTATCCCGAGCACCTGCTCACCCCGATGCGCGAGGAGGTGACGCGCCTGGGCGCCACCGAGCTGCGCACGGCCGAGGCGGTGGACGCGGCGCTGCGCAACACGGCGGGCACCACGCTGGTGTTCGTGAACTCGGTCTGCGGCTGCTCGGCGCGCAATGCGCGTCCGGCGCTGGCCATGGCGCTCCGGAACACGGCGAAGCCCGGCAAGGTGACGACGGTGTTCGCGGGGCAGGACGTGGAGGCCACCGAGCGTGCGCGGAGCTACTTCACCGGATATCCGCCCTCGTCGCCGTCCGTGGGGCTGCTCAAGGACGGCAAGCTGGTGTTCATGCTCGAGCGCTGGCAGATCGAGGGGCGCGCGCCGCAGGACATCGCGCAGGACCTCGTCGCCGCGTTCAACCAGCACTGCGCGGGCTGACGCCCGCGCTCAGCCCGCGTTTCGCGGGCCCGCGCCGGCCTTGACCATCTCCCGCGGCGATGGCGAGGCCGGCGTGAAGTCCTCGCCGGGGTTGATGAACCGGTCGGACTCGGCACTGTGCTGCCGGTCGTGGAGCTGCCGGTAGCGCCCGTTCAGTGCCAGCCGCTCGCGGTGCGTGCCGCGCTCCACGATCTGCCCGCCCTCGAGCACCAGGATCTGGTCCGCGGTCTCGATGGTCGAGAGCCGGTGCGCGATCACGAACGTCGTGCGCCCGCGCCGCAGCGACCGGAGCCCGTCGCGGATCATCGCCTCGCTCTCGCTGTCCAGGCTCGACGTCGCCTCGTCCAGGATCAGGATGCGCGGGTCGGCCAGGATTGCGCGCGCGATGGCCACGCGCTGCCGCTGCCCGCCCGACAGCTTCACGCCGCGCTCACCGACGATCGTCTCGTAGCCCTGCTCGAAGCGGTCCACGAACTCGTCCACGTGCGCGATGCGGCTCACCTCGCGAATCTCGTCCAGCGACGCGCCGGGGCGCGCAAAGGCGATGTTCTCGCGCACCGACCCGTCGAACAGGAAGTTGTCCTGCATCACGACGCCGAGCTGCGCGCGATAGTCGTGCAGCCGGAGGCCGGACAGGTCGCGCCCATCCACGAAGATGCGGCCGTCCTTCGGCCGGTAGAACGCCTGCACGAGCCCGATCAGCGTGCTCTTGCCCGAGCCGCTCGAGCCGACCAGTGCCGTCGTCGTCCCGGCCGGCGCCCTGAAGCTCACGTGCTGCAGCACGGGCACGCCCGGCTCATACTCGAAGCTGACGTCCTGGAACTCGACGTCGCCCACCACGTCGTGCACCGGCGCACGCTGCGCGTCGTCGGCGTCCTCGGTGGGCGTGTTCATGATCTCGCGGATGCGGTCCAGCCCCGCGAACGCCTCCGAGATCTGCGTGCCGATGGACGCGATCTGCACCAGCGGCGCCGCCACCAGGCCGATCAGGTACACGTACAGGAAGAAGCTGCCCAGCGTCATGCGCCCGGCGAGCACGTCGCCGCCGGCGATGACGATCATCAGCACGCCGATGATCCCGCTGATCACGGTCGTGCCCGCACCCACCGCCGACGTCCCCGTGATCGTGCGCGCCACGTTGCGGAAGAGCTTGTGCACGCCCTTGGCGAACAGCACGCGCTCGCGCCGCTCGGACACGTACACCTTCACCACGCGGATGCCGCCCACCGACTCGGCGAGCCGCCCCGTCACGTCAGCGTTGATCACGCTGCGCTCGCGGAAGATGGGCCGCAGCTTGCGGAAGGCGTACGCCATCATCCCGCCAAACGCGAGCAGGATGAACAGCGTGATCGTCGTCAGTCGCCAGTTGAGCACGAACAGCCAGCCGAGCGCGATCGCCGCGGTCATGAACCCGCCCAGGAGCTGCAGGATCCCCGTGCCCACCAGGTTCCGCACGCCCTCGGCGTCGGTCATCACGCGCGAGATCAGGATACCCGTCTTGGTCGAGTCGAAGTACGACACGGGCAGCCGCAGCACATGAGACTGCACCCGCTTGCGCATGTCGGTGATGGCGCGCTGCCCGGCGATGCTCACCACCTGCGACAGCGCGAACGACGTCGCGGCCTGCACCAGCGTCGCGCCCGCCGCCACCAGCGCCAGTGGCCAGAGCAGGTCGGGGCGGTGCTTGCCGATGATGTTGTCGATGAGGTACTTGGAGCTGCCCGGCAGGACGAATCCCGCGAGGCGGCTCACGATCATCAGCGCGAGGCCGATGGACAGCGACACGCGGTGCTCGTGGATCAGCCCGCGTGCTTCGGCCCAGGCGCGCCGGGCGTCGAGCTTGCGGCCCGCCGGTGCAGGCCCGCCCGCGCCGAACGATCGCGCGCCGCGCGCCCGCTCGGCGTTGGCCCCGGGGAATCGAGGTTGGGTCACGCATTGAGTATAATCCACGATGCCTGATCCCGCCCCGGCCGGCAGCCGAGCGCCCGCGTACCCGTCCACCCGGTACGCGTGGTACGTGGTCGGTGTCCTGACGCTGGCCAACGTCGCCGGGTTCGTGGATCGCCAGATCCTGAGCCTGCTCGTCATGCCCATCCGGCGCGACCTGGGCATCAGCGACACGCAGATGAGCCTGCTGATGGGGCTCGCGTTCTCGATCTTCTTCACGGTGCTCGGGATCCCGCTGGGCCGCCTCGCGGACCGCGCGAGCCGGCGCACGATCATGGGCGCCGGCGTCGCCGTGTGGAGCGTCATGACGACGCTCAGTGGCGTCGCGAACACGTTCGGCCACATGCTCACGGCGCGGGTGGGCGTGGGCGTGGGTGAGGCGTCGCTGCAGCCGGCGGCCACCTCGCTCCTCGCCGACTACTTCCCGCACGAGCGGCTGGGCTCCGCGATGAGCGTGTACTCCCTCGGCATCTTCCTCGGGTCGGGGCTGGCGTACCTGATCGGGGGCAGCATCGTCGGGTTGCTCGACCGGCCGGGCCTGGTGCACACGCCCGTGCTGGGCGACATGCACCCATGGCAGCTCGTGTTCGTGTTCGTCGGCCTGCCGGGGCTGCTGATCGCGGCGCTGTTCGCCACGGTGCGCGAGCCGTCGCGACGCGCCTCCGCCCGCGACACGTCCACCGCGGAGCTGCTGCGCTACGTGCGGCGCAACTTCAGGAGCTTTGCCTGCAACAGCCTGGGCTTCTCGTTCTCCGCGCTCGTGAACTACGGCATCGCGGCCTGGCTGGCGACGTTCCTCATCCGGACGTACGGATGGACCGCGGCGCGCGCGGGAACGGTGCAGGGCGTATTGACCATGACCGTCGGCGTCATCGGGACGCTCGTCGGCGGGCGCGTGGCCGACGCGTATGCGCGGCGCGGCATGACCGACGGCGCGCTTCGCGTCGGCGTGATCGGCGCCGCGGGCATGCTCGTCTCGGCCACGGCATATCCGCTGATGCCGACGGCGGCATGGGCCGTGGCGTGGCTGGTCCCCGTGAACTTCTTCGCCGCGTTCCCGTGGGGCGCGGCGAGCGCGTCAGCCGCGGAGATCGTCCCCGCGCGCATCCGCGCGCAGGGGGCAGCGCTCTACTTCTTCGTGCTCAGCCTCGTGTCGTCCACGCTCGGGCCCACGGCCGTCGCGATGATCACCGACTACGGGTTCCACGACGACGCGGCGCTGCGGTGGTCGCTCGCGATCGTGAACGTGGTGGGAATGCTCGCGGCGATCGTCCTGTTCGTGTACGGGATGCCCGCGTACCGCAGGACGATCGCCACGCGCGACGCCTGATCAGGGCGCCGGGATCCGCGTCAGGCCATCCGGATCCACTTCACCAGCTCGGCCAGCGACGGGCGCTTGCCGTACATGAGCAGGCCCACGCGGTAGATCCGCGCCGACAGCCAGATCGCCGCCAGGCAGCCAAGGGCGACGCCGGCGAGCGTCCCGCCGATCTCCAGCCACGAAACCGAAATCAGCGCCATGCGGAGCGGCATGATGATCGGCGCCGAGAAGGGCAGCCACGACATCACCTTCGCCATCGTGCTGGCCGGGTTGATGAGCACGGGCTGCATGAAGACGATCGAGCTCACGAGCAGCAGCGTCACGGGCATCGCGGCCTGCTGCACGTCCTCCTGGCTGCTGACCATCGCCCCGACGGCCGCGAACAGCGATGCGTAGAAGATGAACCCGAGCAGGAAGAACGCGAGCAGTGCGAGCCCGGCGCTCACCGAGACGGCCGGGATGCTGATGCCAGACGCTGCGGCCGCCGAGACGCCGAACCTGGCCAGCAGCGGCGCGCGCACGCGGTACATCGCGATCCCCGCGGCGATCCAGATCACCACCTGCGTGATCGCCACGAGCCCGACGCCCAGGATCTTGCCGGCGAGCAGCGCATCCGGCTTGGCGCTCGAGATGACGACCTCGGCCACGCGCGTCGTCTTCTCCTCCATCACGCCGCGCATCATGTTCTGCCCGTAGATCGCGATCATGAAGTACAGCACGAACGCGATGCCGTAGGCGAAGAAGAAGCTGGACATCCCGCCGCCCGCCTCGCGGCCCTTGTCGGTGATCTTCTCCGTCGTCGCGTTCAGCTTGACGGCGGTGAGCATCGCGACGCGCGCCGGGTCGATGCCTTCCTTCTCGAGGCGCATGTCGAGCAGGCTCTGCCGCACCATGGCGGTGATGCTCTCCACGTCCACCAGTGACGTGGCGTTGCGGCCTGCGTACGTGAGCGACCGCCCCAGCAGGGTGCTGTCGTTCAGGACCAGGAACCCCTGCACCTCGCGGTTCACGACCTGCTGCGTGGCGCGGTCCTCTTCGGCGGACAGCTTGTCGGCCATCACGACGCGCACCTGCGGGGCAGGGCTGCCGGGCGTGGTCGCCTGCAGCGCGTGCGCCACGCGCTGGCCAAGGTCCGTGCCCGTGGCGTCGAGCACGACCACGTTCGAGAGGTTGCTCGAGGACTTCGTGCGCGCAGCCAGCACGATGGGCAGCACCGTGATCAGCCCCATGAACACGGGGCCCAGGAACGTGGCCACGAGGAACCACTTGGAGCGCACGCGCTCCAGGTACTCGCGCTTGAACACGACGAGCATCTTACCCATGGCCGGACACCCCCAGTTCGACGCCCGTGGCGCCGACGCGGTCGAGGAAGATCTGCTGCAGTGAAGGCTGGATCAGCTCGAAGCGCCGCAGCGTGGTGCCGCCGGCCACCACGCGGCGCAGCAGCTCCTGTGCATCGGCGCCCGGCGCGAGCTCGATCTCGAAGTACTGGTTCTGGTCGTCGGCGCGCGACACAAGCGACCGGTCGGCGAGCACCGCGTCCACTGCGCCGCGCGACCCGCCGTCCAGCGCCAGCGCGACGTTCCGCACGCCGTGCTCCGCCTTCACCGCCGCCACCTGCCCGTCAAGCACCTTCTCGCCGCGCGCGATGATGCACACCGAGTCGCAGATGCGCTCGGCGTTGTCCATCACGTGCGTGCTGAAGATGACCGTCTTTCCCTTCTGGCGAAGGGCGACGACCGTGTCCTTGAGTGCCTGGGCATTGATCGGGTCCAGGCCGCTGAACGGCTCGTCCAGGATCACCAGCTCAGGGTCGTGCAGCAGCGTGCCGATGAACTGGACCTTCTGCTGCATGCCGCGCGACAGCTCGTCCACCTTGGCGTCGCCCCAGTCCTTCTCGGCGGTCTTGAGCTGGAAGCGCTCGAGCCATTCCTCGATGCGCGCGTCGGCCGTGCGCTGGTCCACGCCCTTGAGCTCGGCCAGGAACCGCAGCACCCGGCGCACCTGCATCTTCTTGTACAGGCCGCGCTCCTCCGGCAGGTAGCCGACACGATCCAGGATGCCGGCCGTGCGATGCGGCTGCCCGAACAGGCTGATCGAGCCCTGATCCGGCTCGATGATGTCGAGGATCATGCGGATCGTCGTCGTCTTGCCCGCGCCGTTGGGCCCGAGGAGCCCGTAGACGGCCCCGCGTGGAACCTGCAGCGACAGGTCGCGCACGGCGACATGCTCGTCGTAGCGCTTCACGACGTGCTGGATGTCAATCGCGTAATCGGTCATGAATGGGATGGGAGGAAAGTCCTAGCAACATAGCGCCGGGGCCGGATGCACAGCCATACTTGGGTTCATGGATATGCGTACCGTTCTCGTCACTGCCGGCCTGGCCCTGTGCGCCTGCCGCGGGCGCGACGCCGCGGGGCCGTCACCCGGACAGGTGACGGTGTATGCCGCGGCAAGCCTTGCCGCGCCGCTCCGCAGCTTTGCAACGGCGTACGGGAAGCAGACGGGCACGGTTTCCGCCATCGAGATCGGCGGCTCCCTGGAGCACGCCCGCAAGATGACCGAGCTGGGCCGCACCCCCGACGTGCTCGTGCTCGCCGACTACGAAGTGCTGGCCTCCCTGATGCCGAAGTACCTGTCCTGGTATGCGGCCTTTGCCAACAACCGGATGGTGATCGCCTACACCAGCCGGTCGCGCTTTGCGAGCACGATCACGCCGCAGGACTGGCCCGACGTCCTCACCCGCCGCGGCGTCACGATCGGGCGACCCGATCCGTCGGTCGCGCCGGCCGGCTATCGCGCGCTGCTCATGCTGCAGCTCGCCGAGTCCACGTACCACCGGCCCGGCCTCGCGGCCGCGGTCCTCGCCAACGCCGGGCCCCGGTTCGTGCGCCCGAATGCGGCCGAGCTTGCCGCACTGCTCGACGCCGGCGAGGTGGACTACATCATGGACTACGAATCGGTGGCCCGGGCGCACGGCTTCCAGTACGTCACGTTGCCCCCGTCCATCGACCTGAGCGACGCAGCGCACACCCGCGACTATGCGAGGGCGACGGTCCGCGTGCGCGGCGCCCACGGCGACTCGACCACGATGCACGGCACGCCGATCCTCTACGCGCTGGCCATCCCGATCAATGCGCCGCATCGGGCCGCGGCCGAGCACTGGGTGGCGGCGCTGCTCAGCGCGATGGGCCGTGCGCCGCTCGAGTCCGCGTTCGTGCACGTGCTGCCGCAGCCGGTCATCGTCGGCTCGGGTGCACCGGGCGTCCTTGCACAGCTCGATGCGCACTGAGCCACGCCGGCCGGCCCTGCGAGGAGCCGGGATCGCCAGCGCGCTGCTGGCGTCGCTGCTGCTGCTCTTCCTGGTGGCACCGCTGGCCGGGATCGTCGGGGCGTGGAGCGCAGCCGGCATCCGCGCGCTGGTGCAGGATTCGGAGCTTCGCGGCTCCATCACGCTCACGCTCGCGTGCGCGACCATCGCGACGCTCGCCGGCGCACTTGGCGGCTTCCCGCTCGCGTACCTGATGTCGCGGCGCCGCTTTCGCGGGCGCGCGGTGATCGCGGCGCTGCTCGACCTGCCGCTGGTCGTGCCGCACCCGGTGGCCGGCATCGCGCTCCTGCTGCTGCTCGGCCAGCAGACGGCCATCGGTCGCGCGCTGCTCGCGCTCGGCCTGCAGGTCACGGGGTCACGCACCGGGATCGTCTGCGCCATGCTCTTCGTCTCCGCGCCGCTGCTGGTCAGCGCTGCGCGTGAGGCGTTCGACCGCGTGGATCCGCGCTACGAGGCCGTGGCGCGCACGCTCGGGGATTCCCCGTGGCGCGCCGTTCGCCGCGTCACGCTGCCGCTCGCCGCGCGCGGGCTGGTCGCTGCGGCGATCGTCATGTGGGCGCGCGCCATCAGCGAGTTCGGTGCGATCGTCGTGCTGACGTACAACCCCAAGGTCGCAAGCGTGCTGAGCTACGAGCGGTTCACGGCGTTCGGGCTCCGATCGGCACTTCCCGTCGCGGCGGTGCTGGTGTTGATTGCGCTTGTGCCCATCATTGCCCTCAGGACCCTGCGCCGGGACGGCGCTGCGTCGGAGCTGTCGCGGTGATCGAGCTCTCGCACGTGGACGTGCGCGTCGGGGACTTTCGCGCACGCGACCTGTCGTTCACCGTGCCGCGCGGCAGCTATGCCGTCGTCATCGGGCCGGCCGGCGCGGGCAAGACGACGCTGCTCGAGACCATCGCCGGCGTTGTCACCCCCGAGCGCGGCGTGATCCGCCTCCGCGGCGAGGATGTCACGCAGCTTCCACCCGAATTGCGGCGCGTGGGCATCGTGTACCAGCACGCGTACCTGTTCCCGCACCTCTCCGTGGCCGAGAACGTGGCTTACGGGGCGGATGACAAGGCCGTGGCCCGGGAGATGACGGAGCGATTCGGGCTCGACGCACTCACCGGGCGCAGCGTGCAGACGCTGAGCGGCGGCGAGCGCCAGCTCGTGGCGCTCGCGCGCACCTTCGCCGCGAACCCCGACATCGTCCTGCTCGACGAACCGTTCGCGGCGCTCGATCCGCGCACGCGCATCACCGCGCGCCGCCAGGTGCGCGCGCTGCACGCCGAGCGCGGGCTCACCGTGTTGCACGTGACGCACGACCTGGCGGAAGCCGGCCGCCTCGGCCACATGGTCGTGCTGCTCGAGAAGGGACGCGTGCTGCAGGTCGGTGCGCCGGACGAGGTGTTCCGCAAGCCCGCG
>DASZRI010000398.1:0-3624 GCA_035549215.1 Gemmatimonadaceae bacterium
GTTCGCGCTCGCAAGTGCTTCCATTCCATGCTCCTACGACTCAATCGGGACGGCGGGATTTGAACCCGCGACCCCCTGAACCCCATTCAGGTGCGCTACCGGACTGCGCTACGTCCCGTGCGACAGCCCGGCTCTCCCCGGGTCCGCCGACAGAACGGGTAACCTAACCCCTGCCCCGCCCAACCTCAACCTAGAAGTCGCTCCCCGTCCCGCTCGGGCTCTTCCGCCCGATCCCGAACAGCGCCTTCGCCAGCCAGAACAGCACCAGGATGGGCAGCACCACGAACAGCGCCAGCTTCAGCAGCCCCACCGCCAGTCCCAGGATCACCGACAGCAGCACGAAGCCGACAATCGCCACCACGAACAGGATGATGAACGGCAGCCCCACCAGGAACAGCACGCCCAGCACCACCGCCACGATCGCTCCGATCACTGCACCGAACAGCGTGAACATGTCCGCCTCTTGGGGAAGTTCGCATCAGTCCCTACGTGGGCATCGGCCCGCGGGGTTTCAGCCCGAACGCAACACACCCCGCCACCGGGTCGCCGATGACGGGGTGCGCTTGGCCGCTCAACGCGGCGTCTCCTGCGTCCTGCTTACTGCACGGTGATCTTGGCCACCATGCCCATGGCCAGGTGCGGCGTGCAATAGTACTTGTACACGCCCGCCGGCACGCCCGCGAACGACACGGTGTAGGTGTCATTCGGGTTGATGGTCATCGGCGCCGTCAGCGGCGCCGTGGTGTTCGGCATGTTCGCCTGGAGCTGCGCCTGCGCGCCCGACGGAATGCTGTCCGCCCAGAAGGTCACGTCGTGCGGGCCACCGGACACCATGATGAACTTCACGGCGTCGCCGGCCTTGATGCTCAACTCCTTGGGCTCGAACCGATAGCCCTGCGCGTCGCCGATCATCTTCACTTCCCACGTCTTGCCCGTGGCCGGCTTGGCCGCCACCGCACCCGCCGCCGGAGCCGCTGCCGCCGAGGGCGCCGCTGCCGGAGCCGCCGCCGTGCTCTCCGCCGGCGCCGCCTTCTTCTCCCCACCGCCGCACGCCACCATCGCCGCGGCCACCGCCATCCCGATACCCAACTTCGTCATCGTCTTCATGTATCTCTCCTCCGGGTCATCCCGGTTGATCGGACCTTTGCAACCAATCCCCAGCCTATTGATATTAACACAGTTGGGAGTCCACTGAATGCCCCCTGCGGCCACTTCCCGCGGGGGCCACCGCAGTATTTGTGCCTTGCAAATGACCGACCCGATGACGGGCCGAGCCCTCTGCCTCGCGCCGTGACAATCCCAGACGCCAATACCGCCGCCCCGGTGCGCTCCCGGCGCGCCCGCATCGGCGCAGCCGCGCGACAGGGCGCCCAGGGCCTGGCCAGCGTGTGGGCCGCCTTCGTCCAGTGGTTCAACGCGCAGGAGTTCAGCGAGAACTCCGTGCTCCTGGCGTTCGCGGTGGCCATCGGCATCGCCGCCGCCCTGGGCGTGGTCGCGTTCTACAAGAGCATCGACTTCGCCTTCGACATCTTCTACAAGTGGCCGGGGCTCTACCTGCCCCACCTCTCGTTCCTGCTCGTGCGCCCGCTGGTCACCGCACTCGGCCTCATGGTCGCGTGGTGGATCATGCACCGCCTGGGGCAGGACTCCGAAGGCATGAACGTGCCGGACGTGCAGCTCGCGGTGGTCAAGCGCGGCGGATACATCCCGTCCGGCCCGGCCGTGGCACGCACCGCGGCCAGCGCGGTCACCATCGGCTCGGGCGGGTCCGCCGGCAGCGAAGGCCCGGTGGTCGTGCTCGGCGCCGCCATCGGCTCGTGGCTGGGACGCGCCTTTCGCTTCGAGGCCAGCCGCGTGCGCCTGCTGGTGGGATGCGCCACGGGCGCAGCGATCAGCGCGGCGTTCAATGCCCCGCTGGCCGGCGCGTTCTTCGCGCTCGAGGAGACGGTGGGCACCATCGGCGGCTTTTCCTTTGCCCCCGTGGTGGTGGCCAGCGTGGTGTCGGCGCTGGTGTCGCGCGCCGTGTTCGGCAACCACCCGGCGTTCGCCATCCCCAAGGAATACGGCTACGGCAAGCTGGCCGAGGTGACGGTGTTCTTCCCGCTGCTGGGCGTGGTGGCGGGCATGATGGCGGCGTTCTACGTGCGCATGAACTTCCGGCTGGGCGAGTGGACCAGCCGCATGAAGCTCTCGCGGCCCATGATCGCGGCCATCGGCGGCGCGCTGGTGGGCGGCGTGGTGTTCCTGTCACCCAACGGCATGCTCGTGGGCTACGGCCACCTGGCGCTGCGCGCCGACGTGTTCGGGCGCATGGCGTGGTACGCGCTGCTGGCGCTCGCGGTCGGCAAGGTGGTGGCGACCACCATCACGCTCAACTTCGGCGGCTCGGGCGGCGTGTTCACGCCGTCGCTGTACATCGGCGCGGCCACGGGCGGCGCGCTGGGCAGCGCGCTGGACGCGCTGTTCCCGCACATGGGGCTGCACCCGGAGGCGTACGCGCTGGTGGGCATGGGGGCGATGATCGCCGGCGCGACGGACGCGCCGATCACGGGCATTTTGCTCGTGTTCGAGATGACGAACGACTACGCCATCGTGCTGCCGCTCATGCTCACGGTGGTCATCTGCCACGCGGTGTCGCGCCGCATCGAGCCGGACTCGCTGTACAGCGGGTGGCTGCGCCGGCGCGGCGAGTCGCTGGAGCACGGCACGGACCGCGACGTGCTGGCGGGGCTGCACGTCTCGGACGCCTTCCGCAGCGACGTGGTGGTGCTGCCGGAGACGGCGTCGGTGACCGCGTTCCTGGAAGGGCTGCACGGCGCGGACCAGGGGTACTTCCCCGTGGTGGACGACGCGCAGCAGCTGGTGGGCGTGGCGACGATCGGCGCCCTGTCGGCGGTGGCGGCGAACGCGCGCGAACTGGGCACGCTGGTGCTCGCGTCGGACGTGGCCGAGCCCACGGAGACGGTGACGCCGTCGGACTCGCTGCGCGATGCGGTGCGCCGCATGGGCGTGCGCGGCGCGGCGGCGGTGCCGGTGGTGGACGCCGCCGACGGGCGCTACCTGGGGCTGCTCACGCGCAGCCAGGTGCTGAGCGTGTACGAGCGCTCGATGAGCGAGGCCAGCGCCGCCAGGCACTGAGCCCCGCCCCGGCCGCTAGCCGAGCGGCGGAATGGTGGAGCGATTGCCGTCGCGCACGGCGCGATACGTGGGCGACATGATCTCCACGCCGCCGGCAGCGAACGCGTCCTGGATGGCTGCGTGCAGCCACGCATACAGCATCGGCATCTCGGCCGAGCGCGCGGGATCGACGGCGACATTCACCTGGTACTCGACGTACGAGTCGTCCAGCGCGCGCTGGAGCACGAACGGCGCGGGCTCGGCCAGCGCCCCCTCGGTGCGTCCCGCGGCGACGAGCAGGAGCTCGTGCACGCGCCGCCAGGGCACGTCGTAGCCGATGGTCACCGACGAGTAGATGAGCAGCGGATGGCCGAACTCGGCGGGCGCGCTGTAGTTGGTCACCGGCCCATTGACCATCACCGAGTTGGGCACCGTGACCATCTCGTTCTTGGTGGTGCGCAGGCGCGTGGCGAGCAGGCCCAGCTCGACGACGGTGCCCTGCAGGTC
>DASZRI010000399.1:0-4430 GCA_035549215.1 Gemmatimonadaceae bacterium
GCACCTGGAGGCCGTGATGCGGGCAACGCCGCTGTCGTGCATGCTGTACAACAACCCGATCGCGTACGGGACAGACGTGACGGTGGACCAGCTCCAGCTCCTGGCGGCGCATGGCAACCTGCACGCGGTCAAGGAATCCAGCGGCGACATCCGGCGCATCACGGCCATTCGCGAGCACCTGGGCGATCGCTTCCAGGTGTTCGTCGGCATGGACGACGTGATCGTGGAAGGGATTGCCGCGGGCGCCGTGGGCTGGATTGCCGGCCTGGTGAACGCGCTTCCAGACGAGTCCGTGCGCCTGTTCGAGCTGGCCGCCGCAGGGCGGATGAAGGAACTGGAACCGCTGTACCACTGGTTCCTGCCGCTGCTGCGCCTCGACACCGTGCCCAAGTTCGTGCAGCTCATCAAGCTCGTGCAGGAGGCGGTGGGGATGGGATCGGCGCGCGTCCGTCCGCCGCGCCTCGAACTGGTGGGTCCCGAACGCAACGCGGCGCTCTCGCTGATCCAGGAGCACCTCGCGGCCCGGCCCGCCGCATCCGCATGACGACACCCGCGCCGGAGCGCATGGCGATCGACATCGTGGACTCGCACACCGAGGGCGAGCCCACGCGGGTCGTGGTGGATGGGTGGCCACAACCGGAGGGCGGCACGATGGCCGAGCGGCGCGAAGACCTGCGCCGCCGCTTCGACCACCTGCGACGTGGCGTCGTGCTCGAACCGCGCGGCCATGACGCAATCGTTGGCGCGCTGCTCACGCCGCCCGTGACGCCGGGAGCGGCTGCCGGCGTCATCTTCTTCAACGACGTGGGCTACCTGGGCATGTGCGGACACGGCACCATCGGCGTCGTGCGCACGCTCGAGTACCTGGGCCGGCTTGCGCCCGGCAGCCTCTCGCTCGACACGCCGGTCGGCACGGTCTCGGCCGACCTGTCGGCTGACGGCGACGTGACGATCACGAACGTGCCCGCATTCCAGCATCAGTGCGACGTGACGGTGAACGTTCCCGGCGTCGGCCGCGTCGTCGGCGACATCGCATGGGGCGGCAACTGGTTCTTCCTCGTGCGGTCGCCCGAAGTGCCGCTGCCGGCCTCTGACATCCCGGCGCTGCTGCGACTGACGATGGACATCCGGTCCGCGCTGCGCGCGCAGGGCATCACCGGCGCTGGCGGGGCGGAGATCGATCACATCGAGCTGTTCTCGTCGCCCGCGTCGCCCGGGGCGGACAGCCGCAACTTCGTGCTGTGTCCCGGGGCGGCATACGACCGCTCTCCGTGCGGAACGGGCACGTCGGCCAAGATGGCCGTGCTGCACGCGCGGGGTGAACTCGCCATCGGCGAGGAGTGGGTTCAGGAGAGCATCACGGGCAGCCGGTTCACGGGCTGGCTCGCGAGCACCGAGCGTGGCCTCGTGCCGCACATCCGGGGCCGCGCGTTCATCACGGGCTGCGGGACCCTCTACTTCGATCCGCAGGATCCCTTCCGCCACGGATGGCGGAGCGAGTGAGCATGGGCGCGCGTCCCGACGTCATCGTCGTCGGAGCCGGCATCGTCGGGTGCGCATGCGCGCGGGCCCTCGCGCGCGAGGGCCTGGAGGTGCTCGTCGTCGACGCGTCCTTTCCCGGTGGCGGAACGACCGCCGCGGGGATGGGGCACATCGTCGTCATGGACGATTCGCCGGCGGAACTCGCGCTCTCGGCATACTCGCGCGGCCTGTGGGCGGAACTTGCGGACGAACTGCCGCGATCGGTGGAGGACCGGCGGCCGGGAACGCTGTGGCTCGCGGCCGGCGCCGACGAGATGCCGATCCTGGGGCAGAAGCGCGACCTCTACCAGCGTGCCGGCGTGCACGCCGAGGTCCTCGACGCGACGGCGCTGCGTGACGCGGAGCCCAACCTGCGGCTTGGGCTCGCCGGCGGCCTGGTCGTTCCCGACGATCGCGTGCTCTATCCACCGAACGCGGCGCGCTGGATGCTGGACGAAGCGCGTCGGTGCGGCGCCGTCGCCTGGCGCGACACGCGCGTCGTCGGCGTTGCAGAGCGTCGCGTGATGCTTGCACGGGCCGGGGGCGTGCAGGCCCTCGACACCGGCGCCGTCGTGATCGCGGCGGGCATCGATGCCCCGACGCTGATCCCGGAGCTGCCGATCGTCCCGCGCAAGGGACACCTTGCGATCACCGACCGCGCGCCGGGCATGTGCCGTCACCAGCTCGTCGAGCTCGGCTACCTGCACAGCGCGCACGCGCTCACCGGCGAATCCACCGCGTTCAACCTGCAGCCGCGCGCAACGGGACAGGTGCTGATCGGCTCGTCGCGGCAGCTCGTGGGACGCGACGCGAGCATCACGCCCCGCGTGGTCGGGGAGATGCTGCGGCGCGCGGTGGAGTTCATGCCACCGCTGGCCTCGCTGTCCGTGCTGCGCATCTGGACCGGGTTCCGGCCGGCCACGCCGGACTCGCTGCCGCTCATTGGCCCATGGCCGGAGATCCCGGGGGTCTGGATCGCCGCCGGTCACGAAGGACTCGGCATCACGACGGCCACCGGGACCGCGGAGTTGATCGTCGCGGGAATCACGGGCACCACGCCTCCTATCGACGCGGCCCCGTTCGCGCCCTCGCGGACGATGGCCGCCCCGCTCACCGCATGACCGCGCCCGAGATCGAGATCATCGTGGACGGCGAGCCGCTGCGCGTGGCGGCGGGCACGACGCTCGCGGTCGCACTGCTCAACGCGGGCGTCCGGGCCTTTCGCACGTCGGCGTCCGGTGCTCCGCGCGCCCCGCTGTGCGGCATGGGAACGTGCTACGAGTGCCGCGTGACCGTGGACCACGTTGTCGGTCGACGGGCATGCCTGGTGCCGTGCGTGCCCGGAATGGTGGTGCACACGGCGGACGGCGATGACTGAGCGGACGCAATACGACATCGTCGTCGTGGGCGCCGGCCCGGCCGGGCTTGGCGCCGCCGTGGAGGCGGCCCGTGGTGGCGCGCGCGTCTGTGTCGTGGACCAGAACCCGCACCTGGGCGGTCAGATCTGGCGCCACCGCGATCCCTCCGTGCTGCCGGGTCACGCGCGCCGCTGGCTCCGCCGGTTCGCGCGTTCCGGCTGTGACTGGATACCGAACGCGGGAGTCGCCAGCGTGGCCGATGACGGTGGGCTGCTGGTGAACAACATGGACGGCGCACGGCGCCTGCGCGCCGGTGCGCTCATCCTCGCCACCGGCGCCCGCGAGCGGTTCATCCCGTTTCCGGGCTGGACGCTGCCGAACGTCCTCGGCCTTGGCGGAATCCAGGCGCTGGTGAAGCAGGGGCTCGATGTGCGCGGCCGGCGCGTGGTGCTCGCCGGCTCGGGGCCGCTGATGCTCCCGGTCGCGGCGACGCTCGCGCGCCGTGGCGCACGGCTGCTCATCGTCGCGGAACAGGCCTCCGCAGGGGCGCTGGCTCGTATCGCGGCCGGCATGTGGCGTACGCCGTCCAGGATCGCCCAGGCGGTGGGCTACCGCGTGGCGTTCCGCACCGCGGCATACAAGACCGGAACGTGGGTGGTGCGCGCAGAGGGGAGCGACGCGGTGCGATCCGTGACCCTCACCGACGGCACCCGCTCCTGGACGCTCGAATGCGACCTGCTTGGCACGGGAGACGGGCTGGTGCCGAATGTCGAGCTCGCCACGCTGGCGGGCTGCGTCACGCAGGATGGCGCCATCGTCGTCGATGCGATGCAGCGCACGTCGGTCCCGTGGATCTTTGCGGCCGGAGAATGCGCGGGGGTCGCCGGGCAGGACGTCGCCGTGCTCGAAGGGCGGATTGCGGGGTTGGCCGCCTGCGGCCGCGACGGCGAGGCGCGCGCGCTCCGCGGGGCACGTGACAGGGCGCGGTCACGTGCCCGGCGCATGCTCGAGGCGTTTGCCCTCTGTCCCGGGGTCCGCGCGCGCGTCACGCCGGAGACGATCATCTGCCGGTGTGAGGACGTCCCCGCGGGCGCACTCGATCCGGACTGGACCGCGCGCGAGGCGAAGCTTGTCACGCGACTCGGAATGGGCCCGTGCCAGGGGCGCGTCTGCGGGCCCGCGACGTGCGAACTCATGGGTTGGGATGCGCAGGTGGTACGCCCACCAGTCCAGCCGACGCGGGTCGGTCCCCTGGTGGACCTGCTGCGCGAGCGGCGGCCGTGAGCTGAGCGCCGGACGCTGGTGCGAGGCCGCCACGTCGGACACATTTCAAGGCGGCGCGCCGCGCTGCTGGACACGAACCCGCACGCCCAGGACCCGGCTGTGAACGATCGCTGCCTCCACCCGCTCCGAGCCATGAGACGCGCCCTGACTGCTGCCGCCGTCCTCGGCCTGTCGCTCCCGATCGTCGCGGCCGCGCAGGACACCGCATCCACGCATGGGGATTCCTCGCGCGTCTCGTACGTCGGCGTGGATTACTCGTACCAGAAC
>DASZRI010000400.1:0-2492 GCA_035549215.1 Gemmatimonadaceae bacterium
CAGTCTCCGGCCGCGCCGGTCAGGGGGCGCCAGGACGTCAGGTGCCGCCCACGCCCGCGCGAGGAGCCCGCGTCCACATCGCGTTGCGGCGTGAAGCACCAGCAATCAGCTATCGCGCGATCACGACCCCGAGCGTTCTGGCCAGGATCCGGGTGTCGTTCACCAGGGTCCGTTGCCGGATGTACTGCAGCTCGATATCGCACCGCTCCGGATAGCCCACCTCGTGCCTGCCATTCACCGCCCACGCCCCCGTGATCCCGGGGCGCACCGACAGCAGCACGTCCGCCGAATCGCTGTAGAGCTTCAACTCCTCCGCCACCACCGGACGCGGCCCCACCAGCGACATCTCGCCGATCAGCACGTTCCACAACTGCGGCAGCTCGTCCAGGCTCGTCCGCCGCAGGAACCGCCCGATCCGCGTCGTGCGCGGATCGCGATCCTCCGGAATCTTGTAGTGGTTCGCTACGTACTCCGCATACAGCGAAGCATTCGCCCGCAGCGTCAGCTCTGCGTCAGACCGCATGGTCCGCAGCTTCAGGCACCGGAAGCGCCGCCCCCTGTACCCCACGCGCTCGTGCGCAAAGATCGGCCATCCCGCGCTCTCCAGCCGGATCAGCGCCATCAGCACCAGCAGCAGCGGCGCACACACCACCAGCCCCACCGCCGCCCCCACGATGTCCATGCCGCGCTTTGCCGCCAGTTCCCACGCCGGGCGACGAATCCGCGCCAGTTGCACCAGCGGGCTGTCCCCGCTCCAGACGATCACCGGATCGTGGCCCGCCGGCACCTCGGTCGGCATCACGGCCAGCAGCTCGCATCCGTGCACCAGCGCCAGGTCCGCGACGCGACGCATCGCCGGGCTCCCCACGGGACCCGCCACCAGGATCGTCTCGGCTTCGTGCGCCTCGAGCATTTGCGCCAGGGCATCCACACCGGCCGCGTGCTCGTCCGCATCCACCTCCACCGCCAGCACCGCGGCCACCTTGAACCGGCCGTTGGCCACCGCGGGATGCTCCAGCGCGCGCGGCACGTCGCCCGGCGAACCCACCACCACCACGCGCCGGGCACGCCCTCCCACGTCCGCTGGAGCGGCGGCAACAGGCCTGGTTCGGTTTGTGGGGGACTTGGGCGCCGTCAACGCCTGCGCTGCGTCCGGGCTCTCAGGGTCTCGCATGCGGTTCGAGAAGGGAGTCTCGGTGGGAGAGACTAATGTATGGATCCCCCTAAGCTTACGACAGCCTTGCCGGCCTCTTTTTTCGACGGTAGGATGCTTCCGTCATGAAGTCTCTCTCCAGCCTCGCCCTGTCGGTGCTCGCCGTCACAATCCTCGCACCGGCGGCGGCTCGGGCGCAGGGCCCCGACCCCCGTACGCTCCCCCTCCAGCCGGGCGACCGCGTGCTCCTGAAGGTCTGGGCCGACACCGCCCTCGTCGATTCCGTGGTCGTGACCGATGACGGGTCCATCATGCTCCCCCGGCTGGGCCCCCTTCCCCTGGCAGGCCTCCCCACGCCCGCCATCGGCGACTCCGTGCGCAAGGCCTATTCCGCGCTGTTGAACCCGGTGTCGGTGGAGGTGCTGCCCCTGCGCCGGGTGAGCGTGGTGGGCGAGGTGCACAACCCCAACGTGCTGTACCTGGACACCCGCTCCACCGTGCGCGACGCCATTGCCCGCGCCGGCGGCATCGACGACATCGGCCGCGACAATCCGATTATCCTGGTTCGCGACAATGCCCGCGTGAAGCTCGACAACTGGCGCCTGCGCGGCGACGCGCCCGCCATCGTGCGGTCGGGCGACGTGATCATCGTGGAACGCGAGCCATGGGTGAAGCGGAACGTGTTCTCCATCATTTCGGGCTTGGGGCTCGTGGTGTCGCTGCTCATCACGGCCACGCGGTAAGGGGCACGGACATCCCATGACCGAGCCGTCTCCCATCGTCTTCGACCTCGGCGCCGCCGCCCGGCTCGTGGCCCGCCGCTGGCGCCGCGTCGCTGCGGGCGTCGGCCTCGGCCTCGTGACCGCCGCCGCAGTGCTGCTCTTCTGGCGTCCATCGTTCGACGGGCGCGCGCTGCTGCTCATCCGCGAATTCCCGGGCACCGCGGGCAGCCTGCCCAGCAAGTCGAGCATCGTCTCTCAGCTCGTGCCCGGCCTGCTCGGCGATCAGGGCGACGAGGAACTCGCAACCGAACTCGCCCTGCTGCAGAGCCGAGCCGCCGTTGGCGCCGTGGTCGACTCCCTGCGTCTCGAAGTCCAGCCCCGCGAGCCGGGCCGCACGCCGCCGGCGCTCCTCGTGGACTCGGTGAAGCTTCCCAACCGGTTCAAGCCGCTGAAGCTCACCCTCAGGACCGGCGCCAACGTCATCCCCGAGGGCGTCATCTACGCGTCACAGGCCGGCAACGGCGCCTACGTCAAGCTGGTAGATCGCGAAGACGCCATCACCGATCTCGCCGATCGCCTGAGTGTCGAGAAGGCTGGCGGCGACGCTGTGGAGATCC
>DASZRI010000401.1:0-1728 GCA_035549215.1 Gemmatimonadaceae bacterium
CTCCTGGAGCTGGAGCGGCTGGCCGAGCACCGCTACGTGTCGCCGTACGAGCGCGGGCTGGTGTACCTGGCGCTCGGCGAGCATGAGCGCGCGGTGTCGCGCTTCCGCGAGGCGCGCGAGCGCCGCGACGGCTGGGTGCCGTATACCGGCATTGATCCGCGGCTTCGCGCCGCGCTCGCGGATGTGGATGTCGCGAGTGCGCTCGGTCGCGCGCCGGTGCGCTGAGGTCGTGCGCGCCGCGTGCGGCGCGGTGTTCTCGTCGCAGTCGGGGCACAGGCGCCGATGGCGCCCATCGCCATCCAGGAGGCGCTGGACGGGAAGACGGTGGACCGGATGGAACACGTGACCGACGCGGAATACGGCGCCGGGTCCAACGATCGCTGGGGACGGGCGGGCATGAAGGCACCCATGATGTACGGCCCGCGCGACGTGCGAGTCGAGGAACGTCCCGATCCGGATCTGGATCAGGCAGCCGGATCAATCAGGAGCGCGCCGGAGCACCACGCGCGCATTGCGCTGCAAGCCTGCGAGCTTCGCGCGCTTCATCGGTGAGTTCCGGAACGCGGCGCTGAACTCCTCCTGTGACATCGCAAGCAGCTCCTCGGCGAGCGTCCGTGCCTCCTTGCGCGCGACAATGTCCCGCGGCGCAAACGCCGGCTCGTTCAATTCGGATGCGAATCGCACGTTCCACGGACACACCTCCTGGCACACGTCGCATCCGTACAGGTGCCCGCCCTCGGCGATCGCCGCGCGGAACGCCTCCGGGATCGCGCCGCGCGCCTCGATGGTGAGGTACGAGATGCACTTCGTGGCGTCGAGCACGCGCGGCGCCACGAACGCGTCGGTCGGGCAAGCATCGAGGCAGCGCGTGCACGTGCCGCAATGGTCGGTGGCGAAGGGCGCATCCGGCTCGAGCTCCAGGTCCACGAACAGCGCGCCAATGAAGAAGTACGACCCGATGCGCGGGTTGATCAGGTTCGCGTTCTTGCCGAACCAGCCAAGCCCGGCCTTGCGTGCGAGTTCCCGCTCGAGGATCGGTCCCGTGTCCACGTACGCCTTGCCGTGTATGTCACGGCCGGCGTCCTGGCCGAGCAGGCGCTGCAGCTCGCGCAGGCGGTCCACCATCAGGTCGTGGTAGTCGTCGCCGCGCGCATAGCGCGAGACAGGGCCCGACGGTTGGCGCCCACCGTAGTCCTTGCCGACGACGATCGCGCTGTGCGTGCCGGGAAAGGGCAGGCGCGTGTCGCGCCGCTTCTCCGCCCCGCGCACCAGGTACGCCATCTCGCCCGCGTGTCCGGCGGCGAGCCACGCCTCGAACTCGGGCGCGGTCTCCGCCGGGCCGAGCGTCGTGATGCCCACCAGGTCGAAGCCCAGCGCGTACGCGTGGGCCTTCGCGCGCTCCGTGAGCGCCCGCGTCATGGAGTGCGGACGGCCCAGCGGGCGTAGCGCACGACGTCCTCCGCCGGCGGCACGGCGTCGTAGGACCCGTACGCGGTGTGCATGCGCCAGCGCACATACTCGCGTGACGGCAGCGGCAGGAAGGGGGGACGCGCGTACCAGCCGCGCTCGCGAAAGCGCCAGGCGACGCGGAGCAACGCCAGTCCCGTGACGGGATTGGCGAGTCCGCGCAGGAGCAACGTGAAGGTCAGCCGCGTCCAGCCCATGCGTGCAATCTACAGGAACGAGCGCCCGTCCAGCGACGGCGGTACGTCCCGCCCGAGCGCGGCG
>DASZRI010000402.1:0-15483 GCA_035549215.1 Gemmatimonadaceae bacterium
GTGCCGTAGGCCACGATGCGGAGCGGCGCGGCGCGTCCCAGGCTGTCGCGCAGCGTGTCGCCGGCCAGGACGCCCGGCGCGGGAAAGATCACCTGCGACAGCGACAGCACGCCGTCCGGCGGCGCCGGGATTGCCCGGCACGCGAGTGCGGCGGCGCCCGCGACCGCGGCGACGGCGAGCACGATGCGCCGCGTCACGCGCGCATCCGCGCCGACAGCGCGTCGGCAAGCGCCAGGTACGCCTTGCTCGCCGGATCCTCCGGCGAGCGCACCACCACCGGCTGGCCGGCCGCGAAGGCCTCCACCGTGGCCGCAGTGCGCGGGATCATCACGTCGAACACGAGTTCCGCCGGGAGCTGCTGTCGCACATACGAGGCGATACGCCGGGAGAGGTCGCTCTGTTCCTCGAACATCGTGAGGACGAGTCCCTCCAGGCGCAGCCGCGGGTGCTCGGCCACCGCCGTCCGCACGCCCTTGAGGATCTGCGACGTGGTCTGGAGCGCCAGCGGCTCGCACTGCAGCGGCACGATCACGCGCTCACTGGCCGCCAGCACGCGGTGCACCACGGGGCCGAGCCCGGGCGGCGTGTCCACGATCACGAGGTGGCCGCGGTCGCGCGCCAGCGTGAACAGCTCGCTGAGCCGCGTGGACGACGAAACAAGCGCCTGGTACGCGCCGTGGTCGCCGCTGTCCGCCACCGATCCGGCGAGCACCACGCGCAGGAAGGGCAGGGCAGTGGCGCGCACGATGTCGCGCAGGTCCTTGGCGCCCGTCAGGTAATCGGCGATGCCCGGCCCGCCCGCCGCCTGCTGCAGCCCGACGCCGAAGCGCACCGAGCCCTGCGGGTCCATGTCCACGAGCAGCGTCTTGACCCCGCGGCGCGCAAACGCGGCCGCGAGGTTGATCGCGGTCGTGGTCTTCCCGACTCCTCCCTTCTGGCTGACGACGGCAAGGATGCGCTGCACTTACTGCTCGATCTCCGGCTCCGGCTGCGGTGCCTCCGCCGGACTGCGCAGCTCGGCCAGCGTCTGCTCGGCGTGCTGCACCCAGCGGTTCGCCTCTTCGCCGCTGGGCGGCTTGGCCAGGAAGGCCTCGAGGTGCTGCATGGCGCCGGCGCGGTCGCCGCGCTTCAGCAGCAGGTACGCCAGCCCGTAGTGCGCGCCGGAGAGGTTGGGCGCCAGTTCCAGCGCCTTGCGGTAGCAACGGATCGCGTCTTCCATGCGGCTGGTGCGCGAGTACGCGATCGCCATGTTCTGCAGGATCTTGGGATCGTTCGGGTGGTCGCGCAGCGCCAGCCGGTACGACGTGAGGGCCGCGTCGTAGTCCCCCTGACGCTCCAGTGCCAGCGCCTCGTTCAGGTAGTCGAGGCGCTTGGGCTTGAGGTCGCTGTCGGACTTGTCGCCGAGCAGGCGGCTCCACCAGGACATGCGGTCGTCGGACGGGGAAGAGGGACGGGCGGATGCGCGCACGGCCGCCGTGCGCCGCCAGAGCGCAAAGCTACCGAGTGCGCGGCGGGTGAGCAACCACGGACGCCGGTGCCGGCGCGCTTCCTGCCCGCCCCCGGCGGGGGTACCTTCCGAGGGAGACGCTCGTCCCCTTCGCAGGAGGCCGCATGACCCCGCGCCGCACCGCCGTCGAGCCATCCAAGGGTGTGTTCAACGTCGAATGGCCGCTGTTCGGGGAGCTCTCCCGGAGCCTGGCCCTCAAGGTCGCCCGGGGCTTCGACCCGGAGCTCGTCATCGGCATCGCCACGGCCGGCGTCGTGCCCGGCGCCGTGATCGCGGCCATCCTGGACCGCGAGTTCCACTCGATGATCGTGAGCCGCCGCTTCGGCGCCGAGCTGGTGCGCGAGACGCCGCACATCTTCGGCGCCGTGCCCGCCAACGTGCGCGACAAGCGCGTGCTGCTCGTGGACGAGACCTGCGACTCCGGCGACACGATGCGGCTCGCGGTGTCGGCGCTGCGCAATGCCGGCGCGGCGGAGGTGAAGACCGCCGTCGCCTTCCGGACGGGCGACTACGCGCCCGACTTCCACGCCATCGCCACGGAGAGCACCGTCATCCTGCCGTGGGACCGTGAGATCCTGGTGGACGGCGAGCTGGTGCCCAATCCGCGGTACGCGGACGCGCTGGAAGAACGCTAGGCGAGCGCGGCCGCCGCGTCCTCGTACGGCGTGCCCTGGCTCATGGCGTCGTAGATGTGCTGCAGCGCCTCGCCGCTGCCCAGCAGGAACCGGCAGCGGTGCGCGCCCGTCGAGCGGCACTCCACTTCCATGACCGCCATCGGCGCGCCGGCCAGCCGCCCGAAGAAATCCGCGAGCATCCCGCTCGACAGGTGGCACCCCGGGAAGGGCATCGCGGCGTCGGCGTTCGCCTCCGCCCAGTCGGCGGAATCGAGCGTCGCCACGGCGCCGTGCAGCGTGCCCACGGCCAGCGAGCCCCAGCCCAGCGCATGGAAGAACTCGGAGGCGCGGCGCTCGAAGTCCTGCGCCGCGATCGCCTCGGGCGCGCCGTGGCCATGGCGCGCGCACCAGTCGCCGAACGCCGAGAAGAGCGCGGCGCCTCCCGCGTAGCCGGCGGCCTGCAGGTAGCCGGCCGCGTTCACGCCCAGGTCGCGGAAGAGCGCGCCGTGCAGCGAGCCCAGGGTGTCGCGCGTGAGCCCCACCATCGCGCTTTCGGTCATCGGAATCGATTCGCTCATCGTGCTCTCCCGTTAGCGGCCCACGCGGCGCAGCAGCTCCGCCTCGTCAATGATCTCGACGCCGAGCGTGCGCGCCTTGTCCAGCTTGCTCCCTGCTTCCTCGCCCGCGACCAGCGCGGTCGTCTTGCGCGAGACGCTGTCCGTCACGCGCCCGCCGTTGGCCTCGATCAGTTCCGTGGCCTGGGTGCGCGAGAGCGTGGGCAGCGTCCCTGTGAGGACGAACGTCATCCCGGACAGGGCACTCCCGGCCTCCGCGGCGCGCGGCTCCGTGAAGTTCACCCCGGCCTGCCGCAGCCGCTCCAGCAGCTCCGGTGCGCCCGGGTCGGAAAAATACGCCACCACGGCGTGCGCCGTCGTCTCGCCGATGCCGCGCACGGCGACGATGTCGTCCACGCCCGCCTGGCGCAGTGCGTCCAGCGTCCCGAAGTGCCGCGCCAGGAGCTGCGCCGCGCCGGCGCCGACGTGCCGGATGCCCAGCCCGAACAGGAGACGCGACAGGGGCTGGTGCCGCGACGCGTCGATCGCGGCGACGAGCTGCTCCGCGCTGCGGTCCGCGAATCGCTCCAGCGACGCGAGCGGCGGCGGCGTCAGCGCGTAGAGGTCGGCCGCGTCGCGCACGAGCCCGGCGTTCACGAGCTGCTCCAGCCGCGCGTAGGAGAGCCCGCGGATGTCCATCGCGTCGCGCGACGCGAAGTGCACCAGCCCCTCGAGGCGACGGCCGGGGCAGGCGACGTTCGGGCAGTAGATCGCGACCTCCTCCTCGTCGCGCTGCACGGGCGTGCCGCAGCTCGGGCACGTGGTGGGCGGATCGTACGGCGTGGGCGGCGACGCCGGGTCGCGGCGTTCGGGAATGGGCCCGATCACCTGCGGGATCACCTCGCCCGCGCGCTTCACCTGTACCCAGTCGCCGACGCGCAGGTCCTTGTCGCGGATCAGGTCGAAGTTGTGGAGCGTGGCCATGCGCACCGTCGTGCCGCCGATTTCCACGGCCTCCAGCTCGGCATAGGGATTCAGCGAGCCGGTGCGTCCCACGTTCACGCCGATGCGGATGAGCCTCGTCTCGGCGATGTCGGGCGCGAACTTGCGCGCGATCGCCCAGCGCGGCTCGCGCCCGCCGACGGTGCCCAGCTCCTCCTGCAGCGCGAGGGAGTCCACCTTCACCACGCCGCCGTCGATCGCGAAGTCCAGCTCGGCGCGCACCTGGTGTTCCACGCGTCGCGCCCACTCATGGACGTCGGCCAGCGTGCGGCACCGCGCGCGGTGCGGGGCCACGGGCACGCCCCAGGTCGCGAGCGTGTCGAGCAGCTCCCACTGCGTCTCGAACGGCAGCGCCTCGCCGGCCGGCACGGCCACCGTGTAGCCGAAGAAGCGCAGCGGGCGCTGCGCCGTGACCGCGGGATCGAGCTGGCGCAGCGCGCCCGCGGCGGAGTTGCGCGGATTCGCGAACACCGGCTCGCCGGCACGCACGCGCTCCTCGTTCATGCGCTCGAACCCGCTGAACGGCATGTACACCTCGCCGCGCAGCTCGATCACGCGCGGGTGGCCCGAGCCCTGCAGGCGCAGCGGGATGTCGCGCAGCGTGCGCAGGTTGGCGGTGACGTCCTCGCCCACGGACCCGTTGCCGCGCGTCGCGCCCGTGACGAGCACGCCGTCGTGGTACGTGAGCGACACGGCCGCGCCGTCGATCTTGAGCTCGCACACGTACCCGGCGCGGCGCGCGTCCTCGGCCACCAGCCGCGCGATGCGCTCCTCCCACGCCGCCAGCTCCTCCTCGCTGAAGGCGTTGCCCAGCGAGATCATCGGCACCAGGTGCGTGTGCTTGTGGAGCTGGCTGTGCGGCTCCGCGCCCACGCGCTGCGTGGGGGAGTCGGCCGTGCGGAGCGACGGGAACCGCGCCTCCAGCGCCTGCAGCTCCCGGAAGAGCCGGTCGTACTCGCGGTCCGCGAGCGTCGGGCGGTCCAGGATGTAGTACTCGTAGCTGGCGCGGTTGAGCTGGTCGCGGAGCGCGGCGGCGCGCTCGGTCGTGGCCGCATCCGGTGCGGTCACCCCTTGGCCTCCTCTTCCATCACCTGCATCGCGACGGACACCAGGCGGTCGAGCTCCTCGTCCGACGCGTGCGGCAGCAGCGTCTCCGCCCACGCCTGGCCCTCGGACCTTGCGTGGCGGTCGAGCAGCCGCCGCAGGAACGCCAGCAGCGCCACGCGCTGCAGCTCGGCGCGCCGCTGCTCGGCCGAGGTGTCCTGCTGCGCCCGCAGCGCGGACTCCAGCCGGTGCGCGTTGCGCAGCGACTTGGCGGTGAGCGACGCCACCACCTGGCAGAAGCGGACGTCCTCCTCGCTGAACGGCTGCGCGTCGCGCTCGGTGCGCAGGAAGATCGCGCCGATCACCGCCCCCTGCCACTGGATCGGCACGACGATGATGGACCGCACGTTTCGCGTGTCCAGCGCGGGCTTCACCGCGCGGAACATCGGGTCGCTGGCCGCGTCGGGGATGAACACGGTCTCGCCGGACTCGAAGGCGCGCTGCAGCTCCGGGTAGCGGCGCAGGTCCACGACCAGGTTGCGGATGGTCGGGTCCTCGTAGCTCGCCACGAGGCGCGCTTCGTCCTTGTCGCCGGACAGGAAGATGGCGCACCGGTCGAGCCCGAAGGCCTCGCCCAGCTTGCGCGCGATGGCCTGCAGGATGTCCACGAAGTGCAGCGACGCGGAGATCTCCTGCAGGATGTCCACGATCGCCACCAGGTGGTCGCGCTCGCGCTGCACTTCGGCCAGCCGCGCACGCACGCGCGACAGCTCGAGCGCGAGTTCCTCCGCCGTCGCGCCGTCCGCCGGCACGCCCTGATCGATGCCTGGTTCCATGTCGTCCCGCGGGGGTGTCACAGCCGGGCCAGCTTGTCCCTGGCCTGCTGCTGGTAGTCCTTGTCGTTGAATTCCGTTGCCGGCAGCGCAAGCACCTGCTGGTACTGCTCACGCGCCCGTGCCTTGTCGCCCACGTCGGCGTACACGTCGCCCAGGTCCAGGTGGTGCACGATGCGGTTGGGGGCGATGGCCACCGAACGCTCGAGGTAGCGCTGCGCGCTGGCCCAGCTCGCCTCGCCAAGGACCTGGCCGCCGAGCAGGTTGCGCGCCAGGAAGCGCGCAAAGCTGTTCAGCCGCATGATCTCGGCGTTCCACACGCCCATCACGTGCAGCGCGCCGTCGTCCAGCGAGTCGATCGCCAGCGCCGCCAGCGCTTCCGACCGCACGCGCCCCGCGTATTTTACGCGCTCGCGGCTGCCCAGCGTCAGGGCGGCGCGCCCCAGGGCCTTGGCGAGCGTGAAGTGCGTCGCGCCGAGCTTCGGGTTCGCCTGCACGGCGCGCGTGGCGTATTGTTCAGCCACCTTGTACAGGCTGTCGCGCGTCGCGTTGTTGTGCTGGAAGCCCGCGGCCTCGCCAAGGTCGATGGCGTCGCGTGCGGCCTTCCACAGGGCTTCGGCATTCGTTGGATCGACGGCGATCGCGGCCTCGTAGTGCTTCAGGGCAGCGGTCGCGTTCAGGGCCGCATGGGCCTTGTCGCCTTCGGCAATGTGATCTGCGGCCGACTGCGCACGCGCCAGCGGGGCGGCCACGACGAGCGCGGCCAGTGCGAGGGCGGGGAGTTTCATCGGGAACACTCCGTCGTGCAGGTTGGGATCCAATCGGGCGCACCGGGCGTCCCGGTCGGGTCCCCGGGAGGACGCGATACCCGTCAAGGTTAGGAGTACCCCAGAGAACGGTCAATGCTCGTACAACCCCTGATTGAACGAAAGCGTGACGGCGGCCGATTGGCGCCCGCCGAGTGGCAGGCGCTGGCGCGCGCGTACGCGGCCGGCGAGGTCACCGACTACCAGATGGCCGCGTTCCTGATGGCCTGCTTCATCCGCGGCTTGGACCGCACGGAGACGGCGGCGCTCACGGACGCGATGCTGAACAGCGGCGACCGGCTGGACCTGTCGCACATCGCCGCGGGGCGCATCGACAAGCATTCCAGCGGGGGCGTGGGCGACAAGGTGTCAATCATCCTCGCCCCGCTCATCGCGTCGCTCGGCGTCGTCGTGCCGATGATGTCGGGGCGCGGGCTCGGGCACACCGGCGGCACGCTCGACAAGCTCGAGTCCATCCCGGGCTTCCGCACCAACCTCACGCTGCATGAGGCGCGCGCCCAGCTCGACCGCATCGGCTGCGTGCTCATCGGGCAGACGCGCGAGATCGCGCCCGCCGACCGCAAGATGTACGCGCTGCGCGACGCCACGGCGACGGTCGAGTCCATCCCGCTCATCGCGTCGAGCATCATGAGCAAGAAGCTCGCCGAGGGGCTCACCGGCCTCGTGCTCGACATCAAGCGGGGGTCGGGCGCGTTCCTCCCGGAGCTGGAGCGCGACCTCGAGCTCGCGCGCACGATGATCGCGCTCGGCGCCGACCACGGCTGTCCCGTGGTTGCCCTCATCACCGCGATGGACCGCCCGCTCGGCTTCGCCTGCGGCAACGCGCTCGAGGTCGAGGAATGCATCCACGCGCTGCACGGCGAGGGGCCGAAGGACCTCATGGACGTCACGTACGCGCTGGGCGCGGAGATGCTCGTGCTCGGCGGCGCGGCGACCACGCATGCGGACGCGCACCGCATGATGCGCGATGCCATCGCCAGCGGCCGCGCGGCGGACACGTTCCGGGTGATCATCGAGGCGCAGGGCGGCAACCCGGCCGTGATGGACGATCCTGCGCTGTTGCCGCAGGCGCCGCAAACGGCGGTGTTCACGGCCGACCGCACGGGGTTCGTCACGCGCATCGAGCCGAGGACCGTGGGCCGCGCGATCATCACGCTCGGCGGCGGCCGCACGAAGATGGAAGACACCGTGGACCCGGCGGTCGGGTTCGTGATCACCGCGAAGCCGGGCGACCTCGTGCAGGCCGGCCAGCCGCTCGCCACGGTGCATGCGCGCGACGTGCGCGCCGCCTCCACGGGGCTCGCCCTGCTGCGGGAAGCGTTCGCCATCGGCGACGCGCCGGCGCCGTGCCTGCCGCTGGTTTCGCATCGCGTCACCGCGCAGGGCGTCGAGGAACTCGCGCGGACATGAAGCTGGCGCTGCGGGGCTGGTGGGCGGACGAGCCGCCGGCCCTGCGGCTCGCGCTTGGCATCGTGTTCGCGCTGGGCGTGTTGCTGCGGCTGGCGTACCTGCGCCAGCCGATGCGCTACGACGAATCCGTGACATGGCTGTACTTCATCGGCAAGCCATGGCACGTCGCCGTGAGCAGCTACCCGTTCCCGAACAACCACCTGCTGTATACGCTGCTCGCCAAGGTGACGAGCGCGGTGGCGCCCGGCACGCCGTGGGCCATGCGCATCCCGGCGTTCCTCGCGGGCGTCGCCGTGCTTCCGCTCACGTACGCCGTGGGGCGCACGCTGTTCTCCACGCATGCTGCCGCGATCGGGACGGCGCTCGTCGCCGCGTCCACGCCGCTCGCGCTCTACTCAACCAACGCCCGCGGCTACTCGATGGTGGACGTTGCCTTCCTGGCGCTGCTCCTGCTGCTCGCCCGGGCGCGGGACGGGCGCGCTTCGCCGGGCCTCTGGGCCGGCGTCGCCGCGGTGAGCGCGGCGGGGCTCATCGCCGTGCCGACGATGCTGTACCCGTTGGGCGCCGCCGTGCTGTGGTTCACGCTCGTGCAGGCGCTCGAGCGGCCGCAGGACGCGTGGCGGCGGCTCGCGCCGCTTGCGGCGGCGCTCGTCGCGGCCGCAGTGGTCGCGCTGCTCGCCTACCAGCCGATCATCCGCGCGAATGGCGTCCGCGCGCTGGCCGCCAACAAGTTCGTGGCGCCGTCGCCGTGGCCGGACTTCTTCCAGGAATTCCTGCCCTCCGTCGGCGACACGCTGGCGTCGTGGACGGGGCCGTTTCCGCTCGTCACCTGGCCCCTGCTCGCCATCGCGCTCGCCTTCGGCGCTGCACGCTCCACGCGCCTGACGCGCGAGGGCATTCCCGTCGCGACGGCCACGCTTGCCTGGTGTGCGTTGCTGCTGCTCACGGGCCATCACGCGCCGTTCGCGCGCGTGTGGCAGTGGTTCATCCCGATCGCGTGCCTGCTCGCCGGCGTGGCCGTCGAGCTGCTGCTGCGTCGCTGGCTCACGGGGCGCGTTGGGGCAGCCGTGCCCCGGGTGGCCGTGGCCTTGTGCGCCGCGACGGTTGCGTTTGCCTTCGCCTCGGACGACGTCGGCACCTCGCGTGACTCGGGGCTCGTGCGCGGCGCCGCGAGCGTGGCGCGCGAGCCGAGCCGCGCGCTGCAGCCGGGTGACCGGGTGCTGGCGCCGATTCCCTCCAACGCGCCGCTGCAGTTCTACATGCTGCGCGAGCATGCGGACACCGCCACGCTCTCCACCCCGGACGACTCCGTGCGACGGGTGATCCTTGTCCTCGACCCCGCCGAGGGACAGACTCTGCGCTGGGCAGAGGCGGCCGGGATCCTGGACACCAGCCGCTTCGGCCCGGTGTCCCCCGCCATGCATGCCACGGACATGGATGTCTTCGTGGCGGAACGCAAAGGAGCAACGCCGTGAAGACTTCGTCGCAGCCGGAACGCATCCACGTTCCCCCGGTCGCCGTCGCCGGGGCCGCGCTGCTCTTCCTGCTGGGCGTCTTCCCCGCGCCGCTCCTCAACGGCGACGCCAACGGCTACTGGCACCAGATGATCCGCTACTGGGCGGGGGCCTCGATCCTGATCCTCGTCCCGGTCGCGCTCCTCGGCGCGCTGCCGTTCAAGTTCCTGCGCCGGCTCCCGGCCAGCTGCCTCGAGCTGGCGTGCGAGCCACCGCCGCTCGCGTTCGCCGCGATCGTGTTCGCGGTCACGGCCGGGCTCGCGGCCTTCTTCGCGCACTTCATCTACCAGGCGCACCCCACAACGGCCGACGAGATCGCGCAGCTCTGGCACGCGCGCATGATCGTTCACGGTCGCCTCTCGCTTCCGGTCGATCCCGACGCACCGTTCTTCGCGATGGACAACGTCGTGGACCAGGGGCGCTGGTACTCGCAGTTCCCGATCGGCGGCCCGATGGTCCTCGCGATCGGCTACCTGGTCCACGCGCCGTGGCTGGTCAATCCGCTCCTGCTCGGCGTCGCCGCGGCGGCGCTGTACCACGCCGTACGGCGCGCGTTCGGCGAGCGGCAGGCGCGCGCCATCGCCGTGCTGTTCGCGCTCACGCCGTCGCTGCTCATGATGGCGGCGTCGTACATGAACCACGTGCCGGTGATCTGCCTGGCGACGCTGGCCCTGGCGGCGCTTGCGGAGTGGGAGCGCTCGGAGAGCGCAGGCCGGGCGCGCGCGTTCGCGGCGGGCATCGGGCTCGCGCTCGGGTTCATGGCGACCATCCGCCCGCTCGACGCGGTCGTCGTGTCTGCGGCCATCGGCCTCTTCCAGCTCGCGGCCATCCGCGGGCGCCGCGAGCGCTGGACCGACCTGCTCGTGCAGGCCGCCGCCGGCGCGATCGGCGTCGCGCCGCTGCTCTACGCCAACTGGGCGACGACGGGCGGCGCATTCCACTTTGGCTACGAAGTCATGTGGGGGCCGGCGCACCGCCTCGGGTTCCACGTGGACCCGCAGGGCGAGGCGCACACGCCGCTGCGCGCGCTGGAACTCGCCGCCAAGTACGCGAGCGAGCTCAACTCGTTCGCCATGGCGTGGGCGCTGCCGCTGCTGCCGGTGCTCGTGATCGGCCTGCTCTGCATGAAGCGTGCGTCGCGATGGGACGCGCTGCTCATCGGCCTTGTCGCCGCGCAGGTCGTGGCGTATGCGCTGTACTGGCATGACGGCGAGTTCATCGGGCCGCGGTTCCTCTTCACGGCCTACCCGGCGCTCGTCGTGTACGCCGCGCGCACGCCGTTCCTGGTTGCGGATCGGTTTGGCGGGTGGTGGCGCCACGGTGCGCCGCTGCTGATGCTCACCTGCCTGGTCGTCGCGTGGGATGTGCCCATGCCGCCCTACGGCGTCTGGGGCATGGCAACGCAGCTCCGCGACACGCGGCGCACGTTCAAGGTGGACATCGCGGGTGCCGTCGCGGCCACCGGCATCCACGACGCCGTCGTCTTCGTGCACGAGCCGTTCAACGGCCGCCTCATGCGACGACTCTGGGCCCTCGGCATGCCGCGCAGCCAGGCCGCGCAGCTCTTCGCGCGCAGCGACGCCTGCTCCCTGCTCGAGGCCGTGCGCCGAGCGGAGGCGGACTCCACGGCGCCCGCAGCGGCGCGCATCGCGATGGTTGCGTCCACCGCCGCGCCGCTCGTCTCCGGGCCCAACAACATCCGCGGGCTCGACCCGACCATCCACATGTCGTCCAACGCATCGATCACGCCGGCGTGCCAGGCCGAACTCGAGAGCGACGCGCGCTACGCCGGGCTGCCCTTTGGCGCCGCGCTGCCGCTGGAGCCGATCGACGCACAGGGGCGCGTCGACGGCGACATCATCTACGTGACCGACCTCGGTGAGCGGAACGCCCGGCTGCGCGCGCGCTTCGGCAACCGGCGCTGGTTCCGCCTGTGGGCCGAGCAGCGGCCCGGCGGCTACATTCGCGCCGTGGTGACGCCGTACTGAGCGGGGGCGGGGGGCTGGCGCGCCGCGGTGCCACCGCGCCTGGCGAGGGCAGGGCGACGTCGCGGCCGCGAGCCCTCGACCTTTCCCGACCCGCTGTGCATCTTACGTCCTGAACCCATCACCCACCGCAGAGACTCTCCCGATGCCTCAGAAGCTCGCCCGACTGCTTGGACTCGGCGCCTACGCGGCTGCCGGCGGCATTGTCCTCGTGTACCTGCTCGTCGCGTATGTGTCGCGCAGCGGGCCGGGCAGCGGCATCGACGGCACCGAGTCGCATGTCACGTGGATGGCCCTCGGCGGCGTGACCCTCGCCCTGCTCACCGCGCACCACTGGCTGGGTCAGCAGCTGCTGGTCATCGGGCGCGACGGCGACAAGCCGCAGCCGCTCGGCGCGCGGTAACCGACCGGGCTCCTGCTGCACGGTGGGGCAGGCGCCTGCCTTGACATATCAACAAAAATTGTTGAATATCAGGCATGCCTGCTGCCACCGTGCGCCGCAACGCCACTCGCCTCGCCGAGGCCGCCACGCTGTTCCATGCGCTCTCGGACGAGACGCGGCTGGCGGTGCTCGACATGCTCCATGACGGCGAGCGTTGCGTCTGCGAGCTGCAGGATGCCCTCGGCGCGGCCCAGTCGCGCCTGTCGTTTCATCTCAAGGTCCTGCGCGACGCCGGCCTCGTGACCGACCGCAGGGAAGGGCGCTGGTCGTACTACCGCATTGCCCCCGCGGCACTCGACCAGGTGCACGATCTCGTCGTCTCCCTGCGGCCGTCGCCGCTGCGCGTGCTCGCGCGACCCACGGCCCGCTGCTGCAGCTGAATTCCCGGTTCCCGACGCCGGAACGCTGGCGCTCAATTCATCAACATTTCTTGATTGAGAAAGGACGATGCCCAAGCTCCCCGTGAAGTCCGATGCAGGTGGCGCCTGCTGCCATCCCGGCTGCTGCGACGACGCCACCACGGTTGCCGTGGCGGCCGAAGCGTCGGCCCCGGCCGCGGCGGCCGGCGACGCGCTCACTGCGATCGTCCGGGACAAGTACGGTGCAGCTGCACGCCGCGTGCTGCACTCCGTGGATGCCGCGCGCGCATCCGGGGCGTCGTGCTGCGGTCCCGTGAACTCGTGCTGCGGTGGCGCCGCGTTCGACGGCACCACCGATCCCATCACGAGCAACCTGTACCTCACCGGCGAGATCGATGCCCTGCCCGAAGCGGCGGTGCTCGCTTCGCTTGGGTGCGGCAATCCCACCGCGCTGGCCGAATTGCGGCAGGGCGAAGTCGTGCTCGACCTCGGCTCCGGCGGGGGCATCGACGTGCTGCTGTCGGCGCGCCGCGTCGGCCCCACCGGCAAGGCGTATGGACTGGACATGACCGATGACATGCTGGCCCTGGCACGGCGCAACGCGCAGGACGCCGGCGTGACGAACGTGGAATTCCTGCGCGGCCGCATCGAGGAGATCCCCCTGCCGTCCGCAAGCGTGGACGTCATCATCTCCAACTGCGTCGTCAACCTGTCGGGCGACAAGCGCAAGGTGCTGCAGGAGGCGTTCCGCGTGCTGACGCCGGGCGGCCGCTTTGCGGTGTCCGACGTCGTGGTGCAGGGTGAGCTGCCGGCCGACGTGAAGCGCAGCATGGAGCTCTGGGTCGGCTGCGTGGCCGGTGCGCTCTCGGACCAGGAATTCATCGCGTTGCTGCGCGAGGCAGGCTTCGAGACCCCGACCGTGGAGTTCACGCGCACCTACGACATGAACGACGCGCGCGACTTTCTCGTCAATACGGGGCTCGACGCCGAGCGCATCGCCGCGCAGGTGGCCGGTCGCGTGGGCGCGGCGTTTGTGCACGCCACGAAGCCCGCGGGCAACGCGACGGCCGCATGATGCGCACGGTGACAACGGGGCGGCGGCGCTCGTGCTGCGTCCACCTGCAAGGCGCGGTGCGCACGTGACCGGCGAGATGCCGCCGCGTGCGACCCGCGTGCTCGTTCTCTGCACGGGGAATTCCGCGCGAAGCCAGATCGCGGAGGCGCTGCTCACCGTGCGCGGGGCCGGGCGCGTGGAAGCCGCGAGTGCCGGCTCGCAGCCAGCCGCGCGCGTCAACCCGCTGGCCATCGAGGTGCTTGCGGCGCACGGCATTGCGTGGGGCGGGCACGCGCCACGGTCCATTGCAGAAGTGGAAGGCCAGCCGTTTGACCTCGTGATCACCGTGTGCGACAACGCCCGCGACGCATGCCCGGTCTTTCCGGGCGCAGGAGCGCAGGTGCACTGGGGCCTGCCCGACCCGGCTGCGGAGGCCGACCCGATGGCGGCTCACGCTGCGTTTGCCCAGGCGTACGATGCGCTCGCGCGTCGTGTCGACGCGCTGCTCGCCCTGCCGCTGGATGCGCTCGCCCCCGACGCGCTGCGGGAGGCCGCGCAGGCCATCCACGAGGAGGCGGGCCGATGACTGCGGGCGCGCACGTGGCCGCGAATTCCCCGGTGGCGCGTCGCTTGTCGGCGCTCGACCGCCTGCTGCCGCTCTGGATCTTCGCGGCCATGGTGGTTGGCCTCGCCCTGGGCCGCGCCTGCCCCGGCCTCGCGGTCGCGCTCGACCGGGTGCGTGTTGCCGGAGTGTCCGTGCCGATCGGGATCGGGTTGCTGTGGATGATGTATCCCGTGCTGGCCAAGGTGCGGTACGAGGCCATCGGCCGTCACGTGCGCGACGCGCGGCTGCTGGGCACGTCGCTCGTGTTCAACTGGGTGCTGGGGCCAATCGTCATGCTGGCACTGGCCTGGGTGTTCCTGCCGGACCTGCCGGCATACCGGAACGGGCTGGTGCTCATCGGGCTGGCGCGGTGCATTGCGATGGTGCTGATCTGGAACTCGCTCGCCTGCGGATCCGGGGAGCTGGCCGCGGTGCTGGTGGCGCTCAATTCCGTGTTCCAGGTGCTGACGTACAGCGTGCTGGGCTGGTTGTTCCTGACGGTGGTGCCGGGCTGGTTCGGCGCGCCGGGCACCACGCTGCACGTGTCCATGGGGGCGATCGCGAAGAGCGTCGCCATCTTCCTGGGCGTGCCGCTCGTGGCCGGCTATCTCACCCGGCGCCTCCTGGTCGCGCGGCGCGGCGACGCGTGGTTCACGGGCGTGTTCATGCCGAAGTTCGGGCCCACGGCGCTGGTGGGGTTGCTATACACGATCGTGCTGATGTTCGCCATGCAGGGCGACCGGATCGTGCGGTTGCCATTGGACGTGGTGCGCATCGCGATTCCGCTGCTCGTCTATTTCATCGTGATGTTCGGGCTGGCGTTCGTGGTGTCGGCGCGGCTCGGGTTCACGTATGAAGAGACGGCGGCGCTCTCGTTCACCGCGGCCGGCAACAACTTCGAGCTGGCGATCGCGGTGGCCGTGGCGACGTTCGGCATCGCGTCCGGCGAGGCCCTGGCGGCGGTTGTCGGGCCCCTGATCGAGGTGCCCGCGCTCATCAGCCTCGTGTATGTGTCGCTGTGGGCTGGGCGACGATTCTTCGGCGTCGAGCCCGGAGTCGGCGCGCCGCCGGGCCCGTGAACCGGGCCCGGCGGACGCACGGTGATCACGCCGCTTCTGCCTGCGTCTCCTCGTCGGCTTCGACGCCTGCCCGCAGTGCGCCGCGCGCCAGGAATGCCCCGATGGCGGCACCGAGCGCCAGCAACCCGAACGATGCGGCAAGCCCCGGCTTGATCGTCATCACGACCACGATCGCGATCGCGAACCCGGTGTTCGCGTCGCCAAGGATGGCCGTGACGGGATCCACGCGTCCGTCATTCGGCAGGTCATGGCCGCCCTGCTGCAGCCGGGCGATGCTCGCGCGCGCGGCTGCCGCGCTGCGCTTGCCGATCACCGCGCCGCTCACCAGGAGCAGCGCGGCGCCCGTGAAGCCGGCGGACACCCAGCCCGCGTCCCAGCCCCACTGGCGGCTCACCATCCATGCCCCGCTCGCGATGAGCGTGATGACGGCGAACGGGAACACGCGCGCCGCCGAGCCCATGACCCTGCCCCATTCCATCGCCTGGCGCAGGGTGGGGGCCGCGGCTCGGCGCGTGGCGGCGAAGTGAACGATGGCTGAGGCCGCGGTGGCGGCCAGCAGCGCGAGCAGGTGGATCAGCAGCGCAATCGGGTACGAAGTCATGGCTCGGGGGAGTGAGAAGGGAGATGCCGTGGTGCCCAAGGTGTTGGGACACGC
>DASZRI010000403.1:0-8060 GCA_035549215.1 Gemmatimonadaceae bacterium
CTGAACTCCTCGCGTTCCGCGAGCTGCAGGCAGTGGTGCACAAGCTGGGTGAGGAGCTGGCCTCGTTCCGGCGCCGCGCCCTGCTGGCGGAGGCACGCCTCAAGGAACTGGAAGCCGGTGGCGCGGACGGCCCGGTGCAGCCGCGCCTCGCGGACCGCATTGCCGAGCTGGAGCAGGAGAACCAGTCCCTGCGTACGCGCGTGAACGCGGCGCGGGACCGCACGCGGACGATGCTCGACCGCGTGCGGTTCCTGCGCCAGCAGGCCCAGGGCCGGGGGGACAAGTGAGCGGCACCAAGCATTCGGTCAAGGTCACGATCCTGGGCGAGGAGTACACGATCCGCAGCGACGTGCCCCCGGAGCAGACCAAGGCCGTGGCCGCGCATCTCGATGCGGCCATCCGGCAGGTGATGCAGACGGGCAAGGTGCTGGATACGCAACGCGCGTCCATCCTGGCCGCGCTGCAGATCACGAACGAGATGTTCGAGGCGCGGCGGAACTGCGACACGCTGGCGGAGTCCATGACCGCGTTGGGCAACGACATCAAGCGATGGCTGCCGCCCGCCAAGCGGGCCGGCTGAGGCAATAGCGGGCATTCCCCCCGGTTCGACGTATCTCCCCCGATCCCCTGGGTGTCGAGGTGCGCATGCTGGCCACGTCGCTGCTGCAGGACGCCGCACCGGTGGATGCGATGAGCATCACCGGCTACCTGACCATGGTCACCGCCATCGGCGCCATCACCATGGCGCTGATCCAGACGGTGAAGGACATGACGCCGGCGCGCCGGTTCTTCCAGCGCGCCGCATTCCGCCGGTGGCTCGCCGAGGGCGCACACGACGCCGGGCGCGCATCGCCCCGCGGCGAGCTCGGTGGCACGGGCGCTGCGCCGGCGCCGCCGGATCCGTCACTCGCCGAGCGACGCATCATCTCGCTGGCCACCGACGGCGACGACCGCGCGCTGTACGACCTGCCCATCGAGCAGATGTGCGGCCAGGTGAACGCGGCGCTGCAGGTGGTGCTCGATTACCCGGCGCGCGACGCGGACGTGGTGCGGATCGTGGCATCGGAGTCGTCGCCCGGCGATCTCGCGCAGCTCCTCGCCGGCCCCGGCGACGGCACGCCCGCGCAGGCGGCGCAGCGCAGCGCGTTCGTGGACGCGCGCACGCGCATCACGCACCAGTTCCAGCGCGCGGTTGACGGATTCCAGATCCGCACGAGCTTCCGCTGGAAGTGGTGGCTGCAACTGCTGTCGCTCGCGCTCAGCGGCGCGCTCACGGCGTTCGCCATGGCGCTCTCGCTGCCGACGGGACGCCACACGCTCGGCACGGCGGGAGCGATCGGGCTCGGCGCGCTGCTGTCCGGGTTCCTGGCCCCGGTGGCCCGCGACCTCACCGCGGCTATCCAGCGCCTGCGGCGATAGGCGCAATGCCGGTGATCCCGGAACTGTCGGTTCGCGAGCCAGGCGTGGACTCCGGCGGAGCCGTCGTGCCAGTGCACGGCGACCTGGGTGCTGCGACGAGCGCGGTCGTGCTCCTTGTCCATGGCTACGCCAATTCCGCCAATGCCGCGCGTGAGTCGTGGACGGCATTCCTGCAGGGCATCGCCGACGAGACCGTCGGCGGCTGGCAGCCGCGGGTCGTCGGAGTGCAGTGGCCGGGCGACGAGCCGCTGCCCGTGCTCAACCAGGCGAGCTATCCGTCGAAGATCGGCGTCGCGCGGGAGTCCGCCGCCTGCGTTGCCGAGTGGTTGCGCTCGGCGAACGGCCCTGGCGGCGCGCCAATGACGATCTCGATCGTCGCCCACTCGCTTGGCTGCCGGCTCGCCGTCGAGCTGCTCGAGCGGATCGCGGACGATCCGGGCGCTTACAACGTCGTGGTGGATCGCGTGGTGCTGATGGCGGGCGCCGTGCCGACGGTGCGCGTGGACGCGGGACACGAACTCCGTGATGGCGCCGAGTTCCCGCATGGCACGTGCGCGCTGTTCTCCGAAGGGGACGATGTGCTGCGCATCGCCTTCCCGATCGGGGAGACCGCGGGCGGCGACGGATTCTTTCCGACGGCGGTGGGCCGCCACGGCGGCCCCGGCTCCACCTGGACCGCCGCGCAGCAGATGGCGCACTCGGCCGGCGGGTTGTACGGGCACAGCGACTACTGGCCGGGACGGGAAGCCGCGCGCGCGGCGGCCGCCTTCCTGCGGCTCGTGGTGCTCGCGCAACCACTCGCTCGCGGGCTGGACGCCGTGGCGCCGCCGGAGCCCAACGTGATCGGGGAGCGCACGCTGGCTTCGCGCGCGCTCCCCGTCAACGTGATCCACTAGCGTTCGCCGGTCGCGCTAGCGGTACTCCTCCTGCAGCTGCTGCAGCGCGTCGTTTCCGGGACACAGCTCGCCGAACGGGAGGTTTGCCAGCGGCTGGTCGACCGTCTGGCTCAGGGCGTGCAGGTCCCTGGAGCTCTCATCGATGTAGAGCAGCCCCGTCACCACCTCGCCGCGCGCCTGATGCTCGCGCACGTGCGCATAGGCGGCCTCGCGGTTGGTGGGGTCGTAGTCCTCGCCGACCTTCCGGAAGCGCACGATGCTGCCGTCGTGCATCGTGACCGACATTGCGTCGCTATCGCCCTCGGGCGCGGTGATCTCGCGGCGCAGCGGCACCAGGTCCACCGGCGCCAGCGCGTGCGCGTGCTCGCGCGTGTAGCGATAGCTCTTGGTGGACCCGACGTGGTCGTTGAAGCTCACGCACGGGGAGATGACATCGATGAGCGCGAAGCCGTTGTGCAGCAGCCCCGCCTTGAGGATCGGCACGAGCTGGGCCTTGTCGCCGGAGAAGCCGCGGGCCACGAACGTGGCGCCGAGCGTCAGCGCGAGCAGCACCGGGTCGATGGGCGCCTGCAGGTTCACCTCGCCACGCTTGGACTTCGAGCCGACGTCGGCCGACGCCGAGAACTGCCCCTTGGTGAGCCCGTACACGCCGTTGTTCTCCAGCACGTAGAGCAGGTTCACGTTGCGGCGGATGGCGTGGCAGAACTGGCCGAGGCCGATGGAGAGCGAGTCGCCGTCGCCCGAGATCCCGATGTAGGCGAGCGTGCGGTTGGCGGCATTCGCGCCCGTGGCCAGCGACGGCATGCGGCCGTGCACGCCGTTGAAGCCGTGCGACTGGCGCATGAAGTACGCCGTCGTCTTGGCGGAGCAGCCGATGCCGCTCATCTTGGCGGCGCGGTGCGGCGGGATGGCCAGCTCCCAGAACGCATGGATGATCGCGGCGGTGACCGAGTCGTGGCCGCACCCCGCGCACAGGGTGGACATGGCGCCTTCGTAGTCGCGCACCGTGAGCCCGAGGTCGTTCTTCGGCAGCCCCGGGTGGCGAACGGGCGGCTTGGCGATCGAGGTCATGCCGGGACTCCTTCCAGGTGGCTGGTCACTGCCTGCACGACGCGCTCCGCGGTGAGCGGAAGCCCGCCGTAGTCGAGCACGGCGATCATCTCGTCGCGAGCCACGCCCGTCTCGAGGGCGAGCAGCGACCGGAGCTGCGCGTCGCGGTTCTGTTCCACGACGAACACCTGCTCGTGGGACTCCAGGAACTCGCGCACGGACGGCGCGAACGGGAAGCCGCGGATGCGCATGTACTCGGCGTCAATTCCGTGGTCGTGGAGCAGGTCCAGCGCCTCGAGCACTGCCGCGTGGCACCCGCCGATGGAGATGAGGCCGACGTCGGCGCCCGCGTGGCCGTGCAGCCCAGGCGCCGGCACGTGCGTCGCGGCGCCGTCGACCTTCCGCTTCAGGCGATCGACGACCTCCTGGTACTCGGCGGCGTCCTCGGTGTACGCGGCGTGCTTATCGTGCCCCGAGCCGCGCGTGAAGTACGCGCCCTTGGGATGGACGCCGGGCAGGGTGCGCGCGGCGATGCCGTCGCCGTCCACGTCCAGGTAGCGCGAGAACTTCTTCACCTGCTCCAGGTCCGCGGCGGTGAGCACCTTGCCGCGGTCGGGCACGTAGCCGTCGTCCCACTGCAGGCGCGGCACCATCCAGTCGTTCATGCCGATGTCCAGGTCGGACACGACGAACACGGGCGTCTGGAAGCGCTCGGCCAGGTCGAACGCCTGTACGGCCATGTGGAAGCACTCGGCGGGGTTCGCGGGGAACAGCATGATGTGCTTCGTGTCGCCATGCGAGGCGTACGCGATGGCCATCAGGTCGCCCTGCTGCGTGCGCGTGGGCATGCCCGTCGACGGGCCGGTGCGCTGGATGTCGAAGAAGACCCCGGGCACCTCGCCGTAGTACGCCAGCCCGATGAACTCCTCCATGAGCGAGATGCCGGGCCCGGCGGTGGCGGTGAAGGCCCGGGCGCCGGCCCAGTTGGCGCCGATCACCATGCCGGCGGCCGCGAGCTCGTCTTCCGCCTGGATCATGCAGTACTTCCTGCGGCCCGTGGCCTCGTCCACGCGGTAGCGCTCGCAGAACTCCTTGAACGCCTCCATGAGCGACGTCGAGGGGGTGATCGGGTACCAGGCGCCCACGGTCGCGCCGGCGTACACGCAGCCCAGCGCTGCCGCCGTGTTGCCGTCGATCACGATGCAGTCGCTCGTGGCGTTCATGCGCTGCAGGCGGAACGGGAGCGGGCAGGGAAAGTGCTGCTGCGCGTACTCGTAGCCGAGGTGGATTGCCTTGAAGTTCGCGTCGAGCAGCGCCTGCTTGCGCGAGAACTTCTCGCGCAGCATCTCGCCGACCACGTCCATGTCGATGGCGAACAGCGCTGCCAGCGTGCCCGTGTACACGATGTTGCGGAGCAGTGTGCGCTCGCGGTCGCCCTCGAACGCCTCGACGCACATGCGACCGAAGGGCACGCCCATGATCGTGATGTCGTCGCGCTGCAGCGCCTCGTCCATGGGCCACGACGCGTCGTACACCAGGTAGCCGCCCGGCCGCACGGCGGCGACATCGCGCGCGTACGTCGCCGGGTTGAGCGCCACGACCAGGTCGATCGCGGACGGGCGCGCCATGTAGCCGTCGCCGCTGACACGGATCTCGTACCAGGTGGGCAGCCCCTGGATGTTGGACGGGAAGATGTTCTTGCCCGAGACGGGGATCCCCATGCGGAAGATGGCCTGCATGAGCAGCCCGTTGGCGCTGGCCGAGCCGGTGCCGTTGACCGTGGCCATCTTGAAGGCAAAGTCGTTCACGCCGCTCATGACGCGCTCCGTCCCGCATAGGGCTTGATCAGCTCGAACTTCCGCATGTCCCAGGCCGCCGTCGGGCAGCGCTCGGCGCACAGCCCGCAGTGCAGGCACAGGTCCTCGTCCTTCACCATCACGCGCTTCGTCTGCGGCAGCGCCGCCGACAGGTAGAGCTGCTGGTCCGGGTTCTGCGGCGGCGCCGAGAGGCGCGAGCGCAGGTCGTCCACCGACGCGCCGTCCGGGGTGATGGTGAGACAGTTCACCGGGCAGACGTCCACGCACGCGTCGCACTCGATGCAGAGCGTGTTGGTGAAGTGCGTCTCGATGTCGCAGTTCAGGCAGCGCTCCACCTCGCGCGCGGTCTGCTCGGGCGTGAAGCCGAGCTCCACCTCGACGCTGAGCTTCGCGAACCGCTCCACGAGCGCCGCGTGCTGCATCTCGGCGCGCGGCGACGGGTTGTAGTCGTTGCGATAGCTCCACGACTGCATGCCCGCCTTGGCGCTCACCAGGTTCATGCCGAATGGCGGGCGCTCGGTGAGCGGCAGCCCCTGGCAGTGCTGGTGGATGGAGATCGCGGCCTGGTGGCCGTGCTCCACCGCCCAGATGATGTTCTGCGGGCCCCACGCGGCGTCGCCGCCGAAGAAGACGCCCGGGCGCGTGCCCTGGAACGTCACCTTGTCCACGACCGGCATGTCCCACTTGCCGTCGAACTGGATCCCGATGTCGCGCTCTATCCAGGGGAAGGCGTTGTCCTGCCCGATGGCCAGGATCACCGCGTCACAGGGAATCACGACAGTGTCGATCACCTCGCTGCGCTGGCGGCCGCCGTCCTCGGTCCAGCGCAACCGCTCGAACTCCATGCCCACGAGCTTGTCGCCCTCGACCACGAAGCGCACCGGCGCGTGGTTCTCGATGATCTGGATCCCTTCTTCCTCGGCGTCGTGCAGCTCCCACGGCGACGCCTTGAAGTAAGGCCGCGATCGGCGCGCCACGACCTTGATGTCCGTGCCGCCCAGCCGCCGTGCGGTGCGGCAGCAGTCCATGGCTGTGTTGCCGACGCCGATGATCAGCACGCGCGGCTCGATCGACTCGACGTGCCCGAAGTGCACGGACCCCAGCCACTCGATGCCGATGTGCACGGATGGGCTGTCCCAGCGGCCGGGGATGTCGAGCTCCTTCCCCTTTGGCGCGCCGCAGCCCACGAACACGGCGTCGTACCCCTCGTCGAGCAGCGCCTTCATGCTCGTCACCGGCGTGCCGTAGCGGATATCCACGCCCATGTCGAGCACGTAGTTCACTTCCTCATCCAGGACCTCCACGGGGAGCCGGAACGACGGGATGTTGTAGCGCATGAGCCCGCCGGCCCGGTCGAGTTTCTCGTAGATCGTGATTTCGTAGCCAAGTGGTACTAAATCATTGGCTACGGTCAGCGAGGCGGGGCCGCCGCCGATGAGCGCGACCCGCTTGCCGTTCTTCTCGGCCGGGGCCCGCGGCAGGCGGTCCGTGATGTCGTCGCGCAGGTCGGCGGCCACGCGCTTCAGCCGGCAGATGGCCACCGGCTTGCCGTCCACACGCCCGCGACGGCAGGCGGGCTCGCATGGCCGGTCGCACGTGCGCCCCAGGATGCCCGGGAACACGTTCGACACCCGGTTCAGCATGTACGAATCGGAATACCGTCCCAGCCCGATCAGGCGCAGGTACTCCGGAACGTTTGTGTGGGCGGGGCAGGCCCACTGGCAATCCACGACCCGATGGTAGTATTGCGGGTCGGACACATCCGTCGGCTTCATGCCACTCGGCCCTCATGCCGTGGTTGCTGGATCATCGTGGCCCGTATGGTGCTTGGCAAGGAGGCCTCAGTTCCATCGGGTGTCGGGGCGTCCCGTGCCGGAGATTGCCCGACGGCGGGGCTGCTCGGGTGGTGGGAAGCTTCATTGCCTTTTCTTCCGGCCGTTCGTAGCTTTCAACCTGAGTAGCCCGTCTGGCCCGTAGGTTGCTGTGCGCTTTGCAGTTAGCCGCTCCCACCTCGCACCCTTCGTCGGCGCGTGGCCGGATGCCGGTTGTGGCGCACCCTGCGGACCTCAGGTTCTCCCCGAGCCCGCGGAACCGCCGCGGTGGAGCATAGATCACTCCTATGATCGTACCCGCGATTCTCGCCGCGCTTGGCGTACTTGTCGTCGCCTCGCCGGCGTTTTTCTTGATCGGCCGCCGTACGGGCCGTGCAGCAGAACTGCGGCGTCAGGCCGAGGCCAGGGCCACGGCCGAGGAAACCGCGAAGCGGATCCTGGGCGACGCCGAGCGTGAGGCGGACACGCTGCGCAAGAGCGCCGTGGTCACCGGCAAGGAAGAGCTGATCGGCCTGCGGGAGGGCTTCGAGCAGGAGGTGCGCGGCCGCCGCGAGGAGATCGAGCGCGAGGAGCGCCGGCTTGAGGAGCGCGAGGGCGTGCTCGACCGCAAGTTCGATGCGCTCGACCAGCGCGAGAAGGACCTCGGCCGGCGCCAGAGCGAGTTCGGGCGCCGCGAGAAGAGCGTCGCCGCCCGCGAGGAGGAGCTGGAGAAGCTCGTCATGGACGAGCGGCGCCGGCTGGAGCAGCTCGCCGGGATGTCGGCGCAGGATGCCAAGACGGAGCTGATCCGCCGCATGGAGGAGGAGGCGCAGGCCGACGCCGCCAATCGCATCCGCGAGATCCGCGAGACGGCCCGGCGCAACGCCGAGCGAGAGGCCAAGAAGATCGTCGCCCTGGCCATCCAGCGCATCGCCGCCGAGCACACGGCGGAGAGCACGGTGTCGGCGGTGTCGCTGCCCAACGACGAGATGAAGGGGCGCATCATCGGGCGCGAGGGACGCAACATCCGGGCGTTCGAGCTGGCCACCGGCGTGGACGTGATCATC
>DASZRI010000404.1:0-12914 GCA_035549215.1 Gemmatimonadaceae bacterium
GGACATCGACGGCGACCTCGGCGCGCGCGATGCTGCCGTCACCTTCCGGCTCGGGGGCAAGGTGCTGGCGACGGCGACCATCTTCCGCGACGGCGAGAGCCTGGCGCGGGAGGTGGAGATGGAGCGGCTCGTGGGCGCAGCGATGCCGCGCGGCTGACCTACCGCGAGGCGCGTTCGAGGCGGTCGCGCACCCCGGCCCACTCCGCCGACTCCGGCGCGCGTTCCACGAGCACCAGCGCGCAGCCGGCGTCATCCAGCGCGTGGAGCTCGGCGTACAGCCGGCGCGCATATCCGCGAGGGTCGCGCGGCATGATGCGCACGTGCTCCAGCGGCAGCGAGCCGAAGGCAAGCGCGCCAACGGGTTGCCCCCCGCTGATCACGCGCGTCGCCTCGCGCAATGCCTCGTCGCGCGATCCGGCGTCGAACAGCAGGACGCGAGCGCGCGGCGCGTAGTGGCGGTCCACCATGCCCGGCGCGGGACGCGGCGCATCACCCTCGGTCGGTTGCGCGTCGTCCGCCAGCGGCCCGATCACTGCCTCGAGCTCCGCGCGGCTGATCACCCCCGGACGCAGCACGCGCGGACGCGGGCCGCCAAGGTCCACCACCGTCGATTCGATCCCTACCGACGTTGCGCCGCCATCCAGGATCACGTCCACGCGGTCGCCCAGCGACTTGGCGACGTGCTGCGCCGTAGTCGGCGAGAGTTCCGTGAACCGGTTCGCACTTGGCGCCGCGATCGGGCAGGCGGCCTCGCGAAGCAGCGCCAGCGCCACCGGATGCGCGGGCACGCGCAGCGCCATCGCCGGCAGGCCCGCCGTGATCGCGTCGGGCACCACCGCGCGCTTGGGCAGCACGAGTGTGAGCGGACCTGGCCAGAAGCGGCGCGCCAGTGCGTCTGCCGCAGGCGGCCATGACGTCACCAGCTCCGCGGCCTGTGCTGCGTCCGCCACGTGGACGATCAGCGGGTTGTACGACGGCCGTCCCTTCGCCTCGTAGATGCGCTGTACCGCGCGCTCGTCCAGTGCATGCGCGCCGAGTCCATACACGGTCTCGGTCGGGAAGGCTACCAGCCCGCCGGCGCGGATGACCGCCGCGGCCTCGGCGATTGCCGCTGCCTCCGGGTGCTCGGGATCGACGCGAAGCATGCGCATGACACTGGAAAGGTACCCGCGTGGGTGGTGGCGGCGGGAGCCGCGCGGATACATTCAGGCCGTTGGTGCGGGCCTGCCCCCGCCAGCACACGGCTCGGCGAGCGGATCTCGCCGAAACGCTTCCTCTGCCCCGTTTCCCATGCTCCCACGCATGCTCGTCGTCGCGGGCCTCGTCGCCTGCGCAGTCCCGGCGCAGGCGCAGCCGTCGCCGCGGTCGGTGCCGCCGGCCGTCGCGCATAACCTCTCGCTGGTGCGCGCCGAATTCTCGGGCGACCGCGCGCGCGACGTCGTCGCGTTCATGGACCACTGGTTCCGTTGGCCGGGCAACGCGGGTTTCAACGCCAGCCTGGATCACGTGCGCCAGCTCCTCGAGCGCGCCGGCTACCAGGAGGAATCGCACGCCCGGCCCGGTGCGCGCCTTACGTACCGCATCGAGACGCGGCCGCTCGGCCATCCGGCATGGGACCCCGAGGATGCGTCGCTCACCATCGTCGGGCGCAGCACGCCGCTCCTCCGCTGGGCGACCAACCGCAACATGCTGGCGATCAATTCCTGGTCGACGCCCGAAGGCGGCCTGACCGCCGAGGTCGTCTTCGCCGGGCGCGGCACGCCGGCCGAGCTCGACAGCGCGCACGTCTCCGGCAGGGTCGTGCTCGTGCAGGCGCCGGTCGGCCGCGTGTTCACCGAGGCCGTGACGCGGCGCGGCGCCGTCGGCGTGCTCGGCTACTCCATGCCCGGCTACACCCAGCCCGACACGCACCCGAATTCGATCCAGTTCACGAGCATCCCGCTCGACACGGTGCATCGCGCGTGGGCCATGCCGCTTTCCAGGGCCGCGTTCGATTCGCTGCGCGCCGCGCTGGCGTCCGGTCCCGTGAAGGTGCACGTCGTCACGCGCACCAGGCTCTATCCGTCGGTGGACCGCACGCTCGTCGCCGAGGTGATCGGCAGCCAGGTGCCGTGGGAGCGGTTCGTCTTCAGCGCGCACGTGCAGGAGCCCGGCGCCAACGACAACGCCTCCGGCGTGGGGACCCAGGCCGAGATGGCACGCGTGCTGGCGTCGCTGCTCGCGCGCGGCGCGATCGACCCGCGTCGCACCATCACCATGATCTGGGGCAACGAGATCGAGCAGACGCGCAACTTCCTCGCCGAGGACTCGGTGCGCACGCGGAACGTTCGCTGGGGCGTGAGTCTCGACATGGTCGGCGAGGACACGCGAAGGACGGGCGGCACGTTCCTCATCGAGAAGATGCCCGATCCGTCCGCCGTGTGGACCCGCGGCGACGACCATCACACCGAGTGGGGCGGCAGCGCCCTCCCGCTGTCCGCCGTGCACCCGCACTACTTCAACGACTTCATCCTCGACCGCTGCCAGGACCAGGCGGAAGGCACAGGATGGGTCGTGCGCACGAACCCGTACGAGGGCGGCAGCGACCACACCCCGTACATCCAGTTCCACAAGCCCGGGCTGCTCTTCTGGCACTTCACCGACGTGTACTACCACACCGACGGTGACCGGCTGGAGATGGTCTCGGCCAGCGAGATGAAGAACGTCGGCGTGGCAGCGCTCATCTCCGCACTCACGCTCACTGCCGCGGACGGCGCCACCGCGCGCGACCTCGTCGCTGAAATCGAGCAGGATGGGCGCAGCCGCCTCGATCGCGAGTTCGCGCTCAGCCGGCAGGCCATACAGGCCGGCGGGCCGCCTGCGCACGAGCGCGAGATCCTGCAGGCGTGGAAGGACTGGTACGTGGGTGCCATCCAGTCCATGCGCGACATCGAGGTCGGTGGCTCGTCGGCGGAGACGTCGGCCGCGATCGACGCCGCCGCGTCGCGCATCGGTGCCTACGCCGATTCACTCCTCGCCCAGGTGGCGCCGTGACCGGGATGGAGTGGTTCGCCGCCATCGCCGGCGCGATCAGCGTATACCTGAGTGCGCGCGAGAACATCTGGAGCTGGCCGACGGCGATCATCAACGTCACCGCGTACATCCTCGTGTTCCGGCGCGCGGGGCTGTACTCGGACATGGGGCTCCAGGTCGTGTACCTGGCCCTCTCGATCTATGGCTGGTACGAGTGGCTCCACGGCGGCGCGAACCGCAGCAAGCTCGAGGTCACGCGCGCCTCACGTCGCGTCTGGCTGCTGTCCGGCATCGCCGCCGTGATCGGATGGTACATCCTGTTCTCCATCACCCGGCGCATCCAGGGGGCTGCCATCCCGCAGGTCGACGCCGCGCTGACGACGCTCAGCCTCGTCGCGCAGTGGATGATGACGCGCAAGATCCTCGAGAACTGGATCCTCTGGATCATCGCCGACATCGTGTACGTGCCGATGTTCATCTACAAGCACCTGTACCTCACGAGCGGCCTGTACGCGGTGTTCCTCATCCTGGCCATCATGGGCCTCGTCGAATGGAAGCGCAGCTTCGATCGCCATCGGTCCGCCGCGTCGTCCTGACCGGCTCCGAGTCCACCGGCAAGACGACGCTCGCCGCGCGCCTCGCCGAGCACTACCACACCGTCTTTTCGCCGGAGTTCGTCCGCGAGTTCATGCTCGCCAAGGGCAGCCCGCTCACCTTCCAGGACCACGGGCCCATCGCGCGCGGGCAGATGGCGGCGGAGGACGACGCGGTTGCGCGCGCCACGCGCGTCGCGTTCCTCGACACCGACCTCGTGAGCACCGTCGTGTACTGCGGGCATTACTACGGGCAGTGCCCGCAGTGGATCGTGGACGCGACCCGCGCCCGCGCCGCCGACCTCTACCTCCTCCTGGACATCGACGTGCCCTGGGTGCCGGACCCGGCCCGCGATCGTGGCGATCGCCGCGAGGAGATGCATGCGCTCTTCCGCAATGCACTGGCCAGCTTCGGGCTTCCCTTCGTCGAGATCCGTGGCGACTGGGACGCGCGCCTTGCCTCGGCCTGCCGCGCCGTGGACGCGCTGCTCGCGCGCTGACGCCGCCCCGGCCGTTGCCGAGCCACCGGGGCAGCCCGTCGCCAACGCTCACGCCACGGCGGCGTGCTCCTCGTCCACGTGGATGCGCGAAAGGTCGCCGCGCATGAGCCGTCCCACGCGCAGCGACAGGAACAGCGCGACTGACCCGAGGCCGGTCACGAATCCCCACCAGAGCCCCGTGGGGCCGGCGTCCGTGCGGAACCCGAGGTACACGCTCGTCGGCAGCCCGATCAGCCAATAGCCCGCGAGCATCGCCACCAGCGGCGCGCGCGTGTCGCCCATGCCGCGCAGCACGCCGGCGCTCACCGCCTGGATTCCGTCGAAGATCTGGAACACCCCGGCCACCGGGATCAGCAGCTCGGCAATCTCCACGACGGTCGCATCACCGCTGAATGCGTGCGCCAGCGCCCCGGGCGCCGTCAGGAAGAGGATCGCGGTGCAGCTCATGAACCCGACGCCGTACAGGAACGCCACGCGCGCCGCCCGCCGCGCCTGCGGCGCGTCCAACGCGCCGATCCCTCGGCCCACGCGCACCGCGGCCGCCGCCGAGATCCCCAGCGGCACCATGAACGTCAGCGACGCGAGTTGGATCGCGATCTGGTGCGCCGCCACCTCCGCCGTCCCGAACCATCCCATCAGCAGGCCGATCGCCCCGAACGCGCCGACCTCCAGCACCTGCTGCGCGCCGATCGGGATCCCGATCGCGAGCATGCGCAGCAGCGGGCGCGCCGCGACAGAGTCCGGGTGCACCTCGCCCAGGTGCGGCCGCAGCTCGCGCCACGCCAGCACCAGCAGCCCTGCGAACATTGCCCACCGGCTGATGCACGTGGAGATCGCGCTTCCCCTCGCGCCGAGTGCCGGGCTCCCCAGGTGCCCGTATACGAACACCCAGTTCAGCCCCGCGTTCATCGCGTTCGCGCCGGCCATCGTGTACACGATCGGTGCCAGCCGTCCCATCGCCTGCAGCCCCTGGCGCAGCACCACGAACGCGAGGAAGGGCAGCACGCCGATGATCGAGATGCGCGTGTACGCGGCTGCGTCGGGGATGATCTCCGCCGGCTGGCGGGCCAGGGTCAGCACGCGGGTCGCCGGCCACATGAGCAGGGCCGACACGACCGTCAGGGCAACAGCGAGCACCATTCCGCGCTGCAGGGCCCGCGTCACCGCCCCGTCGTCGCGCGCGCCGATGGCCTGCGCCACCAGCGGGTCGAGCGCCATCAGCGTGCCCATGGAGAACACGATGACATTGAAGAAGTAGATGTTCCCCAGCGCCACCGCGGCCAGCACCTGGGCGGACACGTGGCCCACCATGATGGAGTCCACCACGCCCATCGCCATCAGCCCTACCTGCGCCACGACGACGGGCACCGTCAGCCGCAGCGTCGCCGCCAGTTCGGCGCGCAGCGAGGGCTGTTCCGGTGCGTCCAGGGTCGTGGGTGCGTGCATCCGCGAAATCTCACCGTGACCGGCTTCCCCGGCCATCCCGCCGCCTCGTCCGCTTACACCAGGTGAACACGTCGCCCGTTGACAATGCCCCCGGCACCCCCGTTCTTCCATGAATCCCCATCGAGGCGATCCCCCCGCATATGCCGCGCTTTCGCACCGCCGCCGTCACGACGCTCCTGCTCGTGCCCATCGTGGCGGGCGGGTTCCTGCTGCAGGAACCGCCCGCCCGCGCCAACGCGCGGCTGTTCGAGCAGGTCATGTCCCTCGTGTCCAACCAGTTCGTGGACACGCTGCCGAACTCGGAAATCTTCACGCGCGCGGCCAAGGGCCTCGTGCGTGAGCTGAACGACCCGTATACCGAGCTGTTCACGCCCAAGGAGAGCGACGCCTTCAGCCGCGGGACCGGCGGCCGCTACGGCGGCACCGGCATGCTCCTCGGCGAGGACCAGGGCGTGACGTACGTGGCCAAGGTCTTCCCGCACACGCCCGCGGAGGAGGCCGGCGTGCGCGAGGGCGATCGCATCACGGCCATCAACGGCGTCAGCGTGCAGGGCAAGCCCAGCACGGCCATCGCCGACTCGCTGCGCGGGCCCGTGGGCAGCCCGGTGACCGTCACGTATGCGCGCCCCGGCGTCGCCGGGCCCATCCAGATCTCGTTCACGCGGCGCGAGGTGCACATCCCCGCCGTCCCGTACACGACGATGCTCGACGGGTCCATCGGCTACATCCCGCTGCAGACCTTCAATGAGAACGTCGTCGAGGAAGTCACGGATGCCGTTCGCACCCTGGGCGCCAAGGGCGCCAAGGGCCTCGTGCTCGACCTGCGCGGCAACGGCGGCGGCATCGTGGACCAGGCGCTCGAGCTGAGCAGCCTCTTCCTCAAGGACTCCCAGGAGATCGTGAGCGTCCGCTCGCGCGGCACGCCGGACGAAGTCTCGCGCGCCGGCACGCAGCACATGGCCGTCGGCGTCCCGCTCATCGTCATGGTGGACGGCGGGACGGCCTCCGCATCGGAGATCGTCGCCGGCGCGCTGCAGGACCATGACCGCGCCCTCATCGTCGGCACCACGTCGTTCGGCAAGGGACTCGTGCAGTCGGTGTACAACCTGGACGGCGGCTACGCCCTCAAGATGACGACGGGCAAGTGGTTCACGCCCAGCGGTCGCTCCATCCATCGCGACCGCAAGCTCACCGAGGACGGCCGCCTGGTCGAGGTGAAGCCCGATTCCCTCGAGACCGACTCGGCGCGCCTCTCGCGTCCCAAGTTCAAGTCGGACGCTGGCCGCATCGTCTACGGCGGCGGCGGGATCACGCCCGACGTCATCGTGCCGGACGACACGCTCTCCACGCCGGAGCAGGAATTCCTGCGTTCGGTCGCGCCAAAGTTCGGTGCAATCTCCAACGTGCTCGAGTCGTACTCGCGGCAGCTCAAGGACAGCGTTCGCGCGCCGTCGCTCGACCTCAAGCCGGAGTGGAAGGCCGAGCTCATGCGCCGCCTCAAGGCCGAGGGCGTCACCATCGACGCGAAGTATTCCGCGGTCGCCGACACCTTCCTGTCGCAGCAGCTCGCGCAGCGCGTGGTGAGCAAGGCCTTTGGTGACGGCGCCGCCAAGCAGCTCCAGTTGGGCGACGACCGGCAGCTCTCGCGCGCGGTCACGTTGCTGCGCGGCGCCACCATGCAGTCGCAGCTCTTCACCGAGGCGCACACGCCCTGAGCGGCGAGCCGCCCAAGCGTTTGACGTCGCGCCAGCCTGCCCGTTAATCGCGCCGTCTCGATTCGTCGAGGCGGCGCGATTCGCGTGAGAAGCCCCGAAAAACATCGAACGCTTCGCTGCATGTCTGCGTAGTCAGGACAACTCACGCTGCACGCAGTCGCAATCCGCGACTCTTCAATCAATCGGGTCCCACAGGATCTCTCATGTCTTCTCGTCTGTTCGCCCTCCTCCTCGCGCTTGCGCTCGCCATCGTGCCTGCGTCGTTGTCCGCGCAGATCGGCGGCTCCACGGACATCATCGTTGGCAAGGTGGTCGGCCCTGATGGCAAGCCCCTGCAGGGCGCACGCGTCGAGGTCATGTCGGTCGAGCTGCAGACCAGTCGCTCCAAGACCACGGGCGCGGATGGCCGGTACGTCATCCTCTTCCCGGATGGCGGCGGGCAGTATCGCGTGACGGTCCGCTTCCTGGGCATGGCACCCGCCACGGTGCCGCTCTCGCGCGTCGCAGACGAGGACCGCCTCGAGGCGAACTTCCGCATGTCGGCCGTCGCCACGCAGCTCGACGCAGTCGTGGTGCGCGGGAACAACAATCGCGGCGGTGAGGGGCCCACGCCCGGCGTGACGGAGCGCGTGCTGACCGCCGAGCAGCTGCAGCGCCTGCCCATCGATCCCACGGACCCCAACGCCCTCGCGCTCCTCGCGCCGGGCGTCATCGGCCTCGACGCCACCGACACGAGCTCGGCGGCCTTCTCCGTCGCCGGCCAGCGCGCCGACCAGAACCAGGTCACGCTCGACGGCCTCACCTTCGGCAGCAGCGGCAGCGTGCCCGCCGAGGCGGTGCGCAGCACGCGCGTCATCACGAACACCTACGATGTCTCGCGCGGCCAGTTCACCGGCGGCCAGGTGGCGAGCACCACGCGCGGCGGCACGAACGCCGTCACCGGCTCCTTCGGCTACCAGCTCCGCGATCCGTCGCTCGACTTCGCCGGCGACCAGGATGTGCCGCAGCAGCTCGGCTCCACGTACACGCAGCACCAGCTCAGCGGCGGCCTCGGCGGCCCGATCGTCAAGGACAAGGCCTTCTGGTTCGCGGCGGTGCAGCTCCGTCGTCGCGTCGACCCGCTGCAGGCGCTCACGCTCCTCGATCCCACGACGCTGCAGCGCCTGGGCGTGAGCCCCGACTCCGCCGCCAAGTTCCTGCAGCTCGTCCAGCAGTACGGCCAGCCGCTCACCGTGCCGTCAGTGCCGAATGACCGTCTCAGCGACAACGCATCCGTCATCTCGCGCTTCGACTACCACGTCACCGACAACCAGTCGCTCATGCTGCGACTGAACTGGCAGGGCTCCACGCAGGACGCCTATCGCACCTCGGCCCTGTCGCTGCTGCCGCACAGCGGCCAGAACCGGACCGACGGCGCCGGCGCCATGCTGCAGCTTTCGTCGGTCTTCGGTGAGAGCTTCCTCAACGAGGTGCGGGCGTCCTACTCGCGCGACATGCGCAACGCCGACCCGTACATGTCGGGGCCCGAGGGCCGCGTCCGCGTCGGCGAGACGCAGGCGGACGGCACCACCGCGATCAACTCCTTCACGTTCGGCGGCAACTCGGGACTCCCGAGCAGCGGATCCAACGACCAGGTCGAGGTCACCAACGAGCTGTCGTGGCTCTCGTCCGACGCCGCGCACCGCTTCAAGCTCGGCCAGCTCCTGAACATCACGACGTCCAATTCGTACCAGAACAGCGACCAGTTCGGCAGCTACTCGTTCAACTCCCTGTCGGACTTCCAGAACAACCTGCCGGCTTCGTTCTCCCGCACCCTCACGCCGCTCCAGCGGTCGAGCAGCTCGCTCAACGCTGCGGTGTACATGGGCGACACGTGGCGCCAGAGCCGGGCGCTCCAGATCACGTACGGCGGCCGCCTCGAGGGCACCGTGTATGACGGCCGCCCGCAGTACAACCCCGCGGTGGACTCCGCCTTCGGCTACCGCACCGACTTCCTCCCCAAGGAGATCCACTTCAGCCCGCGCGTCGGCTTCACCTACACGCTCGGCCTCCCCGACCAGCAGAATGGCCAGGGTGGCCAGGGTGGGCAGGGTGACCAGGGCGGCCGCGGTGGCCCGCCGGGTGGCGGCTTTGGTGGTGGCGGCTTCGGCGGCCGCGGCGGCGGATTCGGTGGTGGTTTTGGCGGCGGTGGTGGCGGCGGCGGGTTTGGTGGCGGGGGCAGCAGCCCGTACATCATCCGCGGCGGCATCGGCGAATTCCGTGGCCGTGCGCCGGCCGGCATCTTCCAGTCGGCCGTCAACGCCACGGGCCTGCCGGGCAGCCAGCAGACACTGAACTGCATCGGCCCCGCGGTGCCAACGCCCAACTGGACGCAGTACTACCTCGACCCGGCCAGCGTCCCGGATGCGTGCGTCGCCGGCGTCACGAACCCCGTGTTCGCCAGCCAGCGCCCGAACGTCACCGTGTTCGACCACGACTTCGTCGCGCCACGCTCGTGGCGCGCGTCACTCGGCGTGCAGCACCGCTTCCTTACGCGCTACAGCTACAACGTGGACTACTCGTACGCGCTCGGCACCGCGCTGTACGGCGCGCAGGACATCAACCTGAACACGACGCCGCAGTTCTACCTGGCCAGCGAGGGCAACCGCCCGGTGTACGTCCCGGCGTCCAGCATCGTGCCCGCGACGGGGGCGAGCAACATCCAGGCCTCGCGCATGAACCCGAACTACGCGCAGGTGTTCCTCGCCTCGTCCAGGCTGCAGTCGAAGACCTCGCAGGTCACGCTCGGGCTCGGCGGCATCTCGCAGTTCAACCTGATCTGGAACCTCTCGTACACGTACATGAGCTCGCGCGACCAGACGGGCTTCGCCGCGGGCGCACTGACGGGCGGGGGCGGGCAGGGGACGGCGGGCGCCGGCAACCCCAACGCGCTCGAGTGGGGCACCAGCGACCTCCAGCGCAAGCACAGCCTGGTCGGCACCGTCACGTGGAACGTGCGCCCGTGGATGGACGTGACGTCGGTCATTCGCTTCGTGTCCGGCGCACCGTACACCCCGCGCGTTGCCGGTGACATCAACGGTGACGGCTCGCGCAACGACCGCGCGTTCATCTTCGATCCGGCGAACACGGCGGACACCGCGCTCGCCAACGGCATGCGCGCGCTGCTCACCGGCGCGTCGCCGGCGGTGCGTTCGTGCCTCGAGTCGCAGCTTGGCCAGATCGCCACGCGCAACAGCTGCTATGGCGCGTGGACCCCTTCGCTCGACTTCCAGGCCAACCTGCGGCCGTGGCTGGGCCAGAGCCTGCAGCGCAAGCTGACCTTCAACGTCAGCTTCACCAACCCGCTCGCCGGGCTCGACGAGCTCCTGCACGGCCCGAACCACATGCAGGGCTGGGGCCAGCCGAGCCGGCCGGACCCGAACCTGCTGTACGTCCGCGGCTTCGACCCGAACACGAACCGCTACATCTACCAGGTCAACACGCGCTTCGGCGATAACGCCGTCACGCGCAGCGCGTTCCGCGTCCCGTTCCAGATCGCGCTGCAGGCGCACTACCAGGTCGGCCCGGATCGCCAGCGCGAGATGCTGCAGGCGACGCTGGACGCCCTCAACGGCACGCGCAGCGGCGGCCGCGGCGTGTTCGACCTCAAGGCGATGCTCAACCGCGTCGCGCCGAACCCGGTCCAGAGCATCCTCGACATGAAGGACACGCTCAAGCTGACGCCGGACCAGGTGACGAAGCTCAACGCGCTCGCCGACGCGATGAACGCGAAGAACGACACGCTGCTCAAGACCCTGACCGACCTCGCGGAAAAGGGCGCGCAGGGCAAGACGGATCCGCAGTCGGTGTTCTCGGTCATCCAGCCGACGCTGCAGCAGGCGCGGAACAACTACCTGGCGGCGGTCAAGGCAGCCGAGACGGTGCTCACGCCTGAGCAGTGGAAGATGCTGCCCGAGGCCGTGCGCAACCCGACGCTCCAGGCCCCGCGCGGGCCCGGCGCAGGCGGCCGTCGCCCCAACCCGTAGTGGACGAAGGGCGCCCGCGACGCTGACGGGCGGTGAAGGAGGACGCAGGGGCCGCGAGTGCACATGCACCCGCGGCCCCTGTTAGTGTTCGGGGCGCGCCCGCTGTAGTGCTCTTCCGCGGTATCCGCTTCTTCGCAGTCATCGGTGTTGCGCGGTATCCGCTTCTTCGCAGTCATCGGTGTTGCGCGGTTGTCGCTGTTGCGCGGTTGTCGCTGTTGCGCGGTTATCGGCCCTGCGCCGTTTCGGCCCTGCGCAGTTCTCGGTCTTGCGCAGTTGTCGGTCCTGCGCCGTTCCCGATCTATTCATGTTCCTCCCCGTCACCCGCACCGCCCGCATCGCCACCCTCGGCGACGACATCGCGAACCCCAGCGAGGTCTGGATCGCATGCCACGGGTATGGCCAGCTCGCCGCGCGCTTCATCCGGCACTTCGAGCCGCTGCTCGACGGCACGCGCCGCATCTACGCACCGGAGGCGCTGTCGCGCTTCTACTTCGACCCGCCGTCGAAGCACCGCAACCCCGACTCACGCATCGGTGCCACGTGGATGACGCGCGAGGATCGCGAGCACGAGATCGCCGACTACGTGGGATACCTGGACGCGCTCGTTCGTGCAGTGGCCGTCCCCGGTGCACGCCTCGTGGCGTTCGGCTTCTCGCAGGGCGTGTCCACCGTCATGCGCTGGGCCGCGCTGGGCAGTGCACGCGTGGATCGCGTGATCGCGTGGTCCGGCAGCTTCCCGCCCGACCTCGACCTCGCGCAGTATCGCGACCGCTTCGGCCGCGTGCCGCTGGATTATGTGTCGGGTGACGCGGACGAGTTCTTTGACGAGGCCGCGGTGCAGGCGCAGTGCGACCGCCTGCGCGACGCCGGCGTGGCGTTCACGTTCACGTCGTTCCCGGGACGGCATACGATCGATCGGGAAACGCTGCTCAGGATCGCCGTTCGCGGTTGATCGCCGTTCGCCGCTGCTCGCTGTTTGCCGTTGTTCGCCGTTCGCGGTTGATCGCCGTTCGCCGTTGAACCGCTGCTTCGGTCCTGCGCCGTTCTCGGCCCTGCGCCGTTCCCGGTCCTGCGCCGTTCCCGCTCCTGCGCCGTTACCGTCGCCTCATCCTGTCCATCTCTCGTCGATCCCGCTTCGTCGGCCGCCCGCGCTCCTCGTACGTGAACGCCGGCGCCATCCGGAGCTGCTCCGCCAGCCGCTCCCGCGCCGCGCGCGACGCCTCCGTTTCCTCGTACAGGGCCTGCGCCTCCCGCGCCGAGCCACGCCGTTCGCCGAGCCCGCGCACCACCAGCTCGTGATCGTACGGTGCGATCCGCACCCGCACCGTATCCCCCACCTGCACGAGCTTCGCCGGCTTCGCCCGCTCGCCATTCACCTCCACCTTCCCGCCGGACACCGCTTCCGTGGCCAGCGACCGCGTCTTGAAGAACCGCGCTGCCCACAGCCACTTGTCCACCCGCACCCGCGTCGTGTCGTCGCTCATGCCCCAAAGCTGCCACGAGTCTCACCCCGGCGGGAGGCGCGCCCGGACTTGACCCCGCGGCGAGAACGGCATATCGTTCGACGTCGAACGAATTGAGCAGCAGCCCCTTCCAGCCATGCCCACGCGTTACAAAGGTTCG
>DASZRI010000405.1:0-9379 GCA_035549215.1 Gemmatimonadaceae bacterium
CATGCTCGAGTACAAGGGCGGCGCCAAGGACGCGAAGCCCATCGTGCTCGTCGGCAAGGGCCTCTGCTTCGACAGCGGCGGCATCTCGATCAAGCCGGCGCAGGGCATGGAGTGGATGAAGTTCGACATGTGCGGCGCCGCCGGCGTGCTCGGCGCCATGGAAGCCATCGCGCGGCTCGGCCTCAAGATCAATGTCGTCGGCCTCGTTGGCTCCACGACCAACATGCCGTCGGGCACGGCGGTGAAGCCCGGCGACGTCGTGAAGAGCCACCTCGGCAAGTTCATCGAGATTATCAACACCGACGCCGAAGGCCGCCTGGTGCTCGCCGACGTCCTGTCGTACGCGCGGCGCTACAACCCGTCGGCGGTGATCGACGCCGCGACGCTCACCGGCGCCTGCGTCGTCGCGCTCGGCAGTTCGGCCACCGGCGTGATGGGCAAGGATGACGCGCTCGTGCAGGAAGTCATCTCCGCCGGGACGCGCGCCGGCGAGCGCGGCTGGCCGCTCCCGCTCTGGGACGAGTACAAGCCGCTCATCAAGTCCGACGTCGCCGACATCAAGAACTCCGGCGGTCGCTGGGCCGGTGCCATCACGGCCGGGCTGTTCCTGGCCGAGTTCACCGAGGCGTATCCGTGGGTCCACCTGGACATCGCAGGCACCGCCTACAGCGAGAGCGACCTCACCATCATTCCCGCTGGCCCGACGGGCGTTCCCGTGGGCACGTTCGTGGAGTTCGTGCGAGGGCGCGCGCGCTGACGCTCGTGATCCGATCCCTCGTCCGCAGCGCCGGCCTCGGCCTCCTGGTCGGGGCCGTTTTGCACGGCAGCGCGCTTGCCCAGTCGCGCGACACGGTTCGCACCGCGCGCGACACCGTGCATGCCGCACACGATACCTCGCGCGCGGTCCGTGACACGATTCGCGCGGCGCGCGACACGTCCTCCGCGAAGCCCGGCGGGCTCGTGCCCGTGCCGGGTCCGGACACCGCGGCGCTCGCCGCGCAGAAGCGCGACACGATCAAGGCGCCCCTCGCGCACGCCGAATCGCCGGTGCTGGCCGATCCCGTGGGCAGCTACCGCTGGCAGGGCGACGAGATCATGGCCTCGGGCGCGTACACGCTGGCCGACCTGCTCGATCGCGTGCCCGGCGTCACCACCCTGCGCGGGGGCTTCATCGCCGCGCCGTCCACGGCGGTGTTCATGGGCGACGCACAGCGCGTGCGCGTGTTCCTGGACGGCGTCGAATTGCGGACGCTCGATCCGCACGCCGGCGGCGCCCTGGACTACGCGCGGATCCCGCTCTGGCCGCTTGAGGAAGTGACCGTCGAGCGCGGTGCCTCGGAAGTGCGCGTCTACCTGCGCACCTGGCGCGTGGACCGCACCACGCCGTACACGCGCACCGACATCAACACCGGCGACCAGCAGACCAACCTCTATCGCGCCTTCTTCGGCCGGCGCTTCTCGCACGGCGAGGCGTTGCAGCTCGGCGTGCAGCAGTACGGCACCACGCCGTCACGCATCAGCGCCAGCAGCGACCAGCTCTCGCTCATGGCCCGCCTGGGATGGGCCCATCGCGCATTCAGCGTCGATGGCTTCCTGATGCAGGTCGGGAGCCACCGCGGCCAGATCCTCGACCAGCTCTCCGGCGACAGCCTGCCGCAGCTCGAGACCACGGCGCGCGACGCCTACGTGCGCCTCGGACTCGGCGACCCCGACGCGGGCCCGTGGATGCAGGCGGTGGCGGCAAGTTCGCGATACACGTTCGCGACGGCGGGGCACGACACGACTTCCGGCATCAGTGGATCGGGGACGATCGGCGGCACCACGACGGACTCGACCAGGGTGCCCGGAGATACGATCGTCTCCCGCGCGCAGTACACGCTGAGCGGTGGCCTGTCACGCTGGGGGCTGCGCATGAGCGCCATGGAGCGCCTCACGGCCGAGAACCATGTGCAGCTCCGGACGCCCAGCGTTCGCGTCAGCACCGACTGGCACCGGCTCAGCATCAGCGCCTTTGCCGAGGGGAAGGGCATCGACTCGACGTCGCGCCAGGAACTGAGCGCCGTCCTGCTGCCCCTGAGCTTCATCCGCCTGTCCGGCGCGGTGGGCACGGAGCGCGACACGCGCATGGCCGACTCGGCGCTCAGCCCGCAGTACACGCGCGCGGAGGCCAGCCTCCGGATTCACGACTTCTGGCTCACCGGCGGCATGATCCGGCGGGGCGCGGTTTCCCTGGCCGCCCCCGGCCTCGTCGCCGACTCGCTCGAAACGGTGCGCGAGCCCAGCGCGACCGCGACGTACGCGTCGGTCCGCGGTCGCCTCTGGAAGGCGGTGTACGGCGACGCCTGGGCGCTCAAGTGGAACGACAGTACCGGGTTCTACCGGCCGCAGTACCAGGAGCGCAGCCGGCTCTACGTCAGCACCTCGCTGATCGACCGGTTCCCGCGAAACACCTTCCACTTCTACGCGGGGCTCACCCACGAGTACCGGTCAGCCACGTTCTTCCCGATCGCCGGAAACGTCGTACGCCTGCAAGGCTACCGGTCGGTCTCGGCGCTGGTTGAAATCCGCATCCTGCGCGGTACGCTCACCTACCAGCTCACCAACGTGCTGGGTGAGAAGTACACCCAGATTCCGGGCTTCCTCATGCCGCGGCAGAGCTCGTACTACGGGGTGCGCTGGGAGTTCTGGAATTGACAAGGTCGTTGTGGCTCCGTAACTTACGAGTCTGTCCATGATTCGGAGCATGACCGGGTTCGGGGCCGCCGAAGGCGGGGTGGGAAGCGGTCGCGTGAGCGTGGAAGTGCGCTCCGTCAACCACCGCTTCTTCAACCCGTCCATCAAGCTGCCCGGCTCCCTGTCCCGCTTCGAGGGCGACGTGCGGGAAGCCCTGCGCAAGAGCATCGGCCGCGGGGCGGTGACCCTCATGGCGCGGTTCGAGCAGGAGGCGTCAGGCGGGGCGGGAATCGACGAGGAGCGCTTCGCCGCGTACGTCACCCGTCTCCGCGATCTGCAGCAGAAGTACGGCCTGTCGGGCGAGCTGGACCTGGCGACCGTCCTGCGGCTGCCCGATGTGGTCGTGAGCGAGTCCGCGGACGGCGCATCGGTCGGTACGGTCGAGGAACTGGTGGCAGTGGTCAATCGCGCGGCGGCGGCGCTTGGCGAGATGCGCGTCGCTGAAGGTGGTCGCCTGGCAGCCTACCTGCTGCAGCGGCTGGACGTGGTGGAAGCGGCGGTGGAGCGCATCGCACGGCGCGCCCCGCAGCGGCTCGTGGAGCAGCGGGATCGACTGCGGGCGTCAGTGCAGGAACTCGCGGCGGGTGTGGCGGTCAATCCTGAACGGCTGGAGCAGGAGATCGCCATCCTGGCGGACCGGCTGGATGTGAGCGAGGAGCTGTCGCGCTTCCACTCGCACCTGGCCGCGTTTCGCGAGACCCTGCGCACCGGCGGGGACGATGGCGTGGGCAAGCGGCTCGGGTTCCTGCTGCAGGAGCTCCTGCGCGAGGCCAACACCACCGGCAGCAAGGCGAACGACGCCGAGATGGTGCGGGACGTGGTGCTGATCAAGGAAGAGCTGGAGCGCATTCGCGAGCAGGTGGAGAACCTCGAGTGAGCGTGTTCCCGGTCATCCTCTCGGCGCCATCGGGCGGTGGCAAGACGACGATCGCGCGGGCGCTGCTGGCGCGCCGTCGCGACGTGGGATACTCGGTCTCGTGCACGACGCGTGCACCGCGGCCGGGGGAAGTCGATGGGCGGGACTACTACTTCCTGTCGCGCCGGGAATTCCTGGCCCGGCAGGAACGCGGGGATTTCGCCGAGTCGGCCGAGGTGCACGGCAACCTGTACGGGACGCTGCGCTCCGAGGTGGATCGGGTGCTGGCTTCGGGCCATCATGTGATCATGGACATTGATGTGCAGGGCGCGACGCACTTCACGCGCGCGTTCCCGCAGACGGTGTCCATCTTCGTGCTCCCGCCGTCAGGGGAAGTGCTGCTGGACCGCCTGCGCGGGCGTGACACGGAGACGAGTGCGCAGCTCGTGGCCCGGTTGCAGTCGGCGCTGCAGGAGCTGCAGGCGGTGGACGAGTACGAGTATGTCGTGGTGAACGATGACCTCGAGGCGGCGGTGCAGCTCGTCTCCTCGATCATCGACGCGGAAGTGGCCAGCCGCGAGCGGGTGGCGGACCTGCGGCAGCAGGTGACGCGCCTGATCGACCGGCTGGAGCAGGAAATCGAGAATCATTCATCCTGAAGGACGACCAATGCGAGTCTTTACGCCGGTGGAAGTCGCCAAGCACGCCGCCAACAAGTACCTCGGGGTGCTCGTGGCCGCCAAGTATGCGCGCGTGCTCAACGAGTTCCCGCGCGACCGCTCGGCGATGGGCGAGAAGAAGCTCACCACGCGCGCGCTCGAGGAGCTCTCCGGGGGCAACCTGGTGTACCGCGTCGTGCCGCGCCGTCGCGGCGAATGACCCGCCGACGGGCCGAGTGCCCGTCTTTCGCGGCAGCATGAGCGCCTCCCCGATCCGACCGTTCGCGTCGCGCCGCGTCCTGCTGGGCGTCACCGGCGGGATCGCCAGCTACAAGTCCGCCTGGCTGGCACGCCTGCTGGCCAAGGCCGGCGCGGAGGTGGACGTGGTGATGACGCGGGGGGCCACCGAGTTCGTGGGCCCGATCACCTTCGAGGCGCTTACCGGCCGCCCCGTGCACACCGGGATCTTCGACCCGGGGCACGCCCTCGAACACATCAAGCTCCCGCGCGCGGCGGCGGCGATCGTCATTGCGCCGGCCACCGCCGACTTCATGGCGCGCGCCGCATCAGGGCAGGCGGACGACCTCCTCAGCGCGTGCCTGCTCGCCGCGACCTGCCCGGTGATGTTCGTCCCCGCGATGAATGATCGCATGTGGGCGCATCCCCAGGTGCAGCGGAACGTGGCCCACCTGCGCTCGCTCGGCTACGTCGTCGTCGAGCCGGACGAAGGAATGCTCGCGGCCGGCGAGGGCAGCGGCCCCGGCCGCATGCCCGAACCGGAGACGATCTTCGCGCATGTCGGACGCCTGCTCGAATCCCGGGGCGCGCTGGCTGGCAAGCGCGTTGTCGTGACGGCCGGCCCCACGCGCGAGCCGCTCGACCCCGTGCGCTTCCTGTCCAACCACAGTTCGGGCAAGATGGGCGTGGCGATCGCCGCGGCCGCATGGCGTCGCGGTGCCGATGTCCAGCTGATCGCTGGACCGATGTCCGTCCCCGCGCCGGTCGGCGCTGTCGTCACGCACATCGAGACGACCGACGAACTCGCCAGCGCCGTCGGCGACGCGCTCAGCAACGCCGACGTGCTCGTGATGGCCGCGGCGCCCGCCGACTTCAAGCCGGCGGAGGTCGCGACACAGAAGATCAAGAAGGGCGCCGGCGCACCGACCATCGCGCTCGACTTCACCACCGACGTGCTTGCCTCCACGCGTGACCAGCGCCGTGCCGGCGCGATCGTCGTCGGCTTCGCGCTGGAGACCCACGACGTGCTGGCCAACGCGCGCAAGAAGCTCGAGGGCAAGGAGCTGGACATGCTCGTGGCGAACGACGCCACCGAACCGGGAGCCGGTTTCGGCGTGGACACGAACCGCGTGACCATCCTGCGCCGCGGCGCCGCCGACGAGCCGCTGCCCCTGATGTCCAAGGCCGAGGTCGCCGACGCGATCCTCGACCGCATCGAGCGCATGATCGATGGACGCTAGGGAGCAGCTGCGCCGGTACCTGGAACAGCGGCGCGAGCTGGGTGAGTCCGAGCTCACGCTCGACCACCTGTCGGTGGAGGATGCCATGCGGCTGCTCGGCGCCGGCGGGGCGACCACGGGCGCGCGCGCTGCTGCGCCGGACTCGAGTGAGCGTCGCTCAGTGCGTGATGCGGGCGCGGCCATGCCCGCGGACTGGCGCGAGGCACTGAAGCAGGCGGGCGCGAGCCCCGAGGGCGGTGCACCGAAGCCCGCGGCCCGCACGCCGATCCCGAAGATGGCGTTCCCGGCTCCGGAGGCCGCTCCCGCCAGCGAGGACGCCAAGGCACCCGCCGATGCGGCGGCGAGTCCGCCAGTGCGCGACGGTGCCCGTACGCCGGACCCGTCGCACACGCCGGCCGCGCCCCAGCACGGCATCGTGATCGGCACGTCGTCGCGTGAGTTGTTCGGAGGCGGGGAGCCGCAGTACGCGTCGCTCGATGACATCGCGGCCGCCGTGCGGGGCTGCACGAAGTGCCCGCTGTCATCCACGGCGCTGAATCCCGTGCCCGGCGAGGGCAATCCCAATGCCGACTTCATGTGCGTTGGAGAGGCGCCGGGCGCCACGGAGGACGAAACCGGGCGCCCGTTCGTCGGGCAGGCGGGGCAGCTTCTCACGAAGATCCTTGCCGCGATCAACCTGTCGCGCGAGGACGTCTTCATCTGCAACGTCCTCAAGCACCGCCCCCCGGGCAACCGCAACCCGATGCCCAACGAGGTGGCGGCCTGCAGCCCGTACCTGATCCGGCAGATCGAGCTCATCCGCCCCAAGGTCATCCTGGCCCTGGGAACGTTTGCCGCACAGACCCTGCTCGATACCAGGCTGGCCATCGGCAAGCTCCGCGGGCAGGTTCACCGATACTACGGCGTGCCGTTGATCGTCACTTATCATCCGGCAGCATTGCTCCGTAACCCCTCCTGGAAGCGCCCCACCTGGGAAGATGTCCAGCTTGCCCGTCGAATTCTCGATGACGCACTCGCCCGCGGGTGACGCCTTCCGGGACCGGCAGCCGCCGTTCTCGGAAGACGCCGAAATCGCGGTCCTGTCCGCCATGCTCATGGACCAGGACGCGATCCTGCGCGCCGTGGAAATCGTGGACGACTCGATGTTCTACGTCGAGCGGCACCGGCGCATCTTCCGCGCCATCGTCACGGTCACCGAGCGCAGCACCGTCGTGGACCCGCTCACGCTGGCCGACGAGCTCTCCCGCCGCGGCGAGCTCGAGGCCGCCGGCGGCAAGGAGTACATCGGCTTCCTGGTGGACGCCGTGCCCACGGCCGCGAACATCGAGTACCACGCGCAGATCGTGCGCGAGAAGGCGCTGCTGCGGTCGCTGATCCAGGTGTCCACCGGGATCATCACGGACGCCTACGCCGGCCAGCACACCGCCGGCGAGCTGCTCGACGTGGCCGAGACGCGGATCTTCCAGGTCAGCCAGCAGCGCCAGAAGGACGGCTTCACGCGCATCAAGGAGCTGATGTGGCCGGCCATGGAGCGCATCGAGGCGCTCCAGAAGGGCGGCAAGACCATCACCGGCGTGGCCAGCGGCTTCAACGACCTGGACGAGATGACCTCCGGCTTCCAGCCGGCGGACCTGATCATCGTCGCGGCGCGTCCCTCCATGGGCAAGACGGCGTTCACGCTCAACATCGCACAGCACGCCGCCATCGAGGCCAACGTCCCCGTGGCGTTCTTCTCGCTCGAGATGAGCAAGGAGTCGCTCGTCCAGCGCATGCTGACCGCCGAGGCACGCGTGGACGCGCAGCGGCTGCGCAAGGCGACGCTCCGCGACGACGACCTGCCGCGCCTCGCGCGCGCGGCGGGCATCCTCAGCTCGGCGCCCATCTGGATCGACGACACGCCGGCCATCTCGCTGCTCGAGATGCGCTCCAAGGCGCGCCGCCTCAAGGTGGATTCCAACGTCGGCCTGATCATCGTGGACTACCTGCAGCTCATGAGCGGGCCGTCCAATGCCGAGAGCCGGCAACAGGAAGTCAGCCTCATCTCGCGCGGCCTCAAGGCGCTGGCCAAGGAGCTCAGCGTCCCCGTCGTTGCGCTCTCGCAGCTGTCGCGCGCGCCGGAGCAGCGCACCGGCGACAACAAGCGGCCGCAATTGTCCGACCTGCGTGAATCCGGTGCCATCGAGCAGGACGCCGACCTTATCATGTTCCTGTACCGGCAGGAGATGTACGACGGGCCCACGGACAAGGACGGCAATTCCCTCGAGGGCAAGGCCGAGGTGATCGTCGGCAAGCAGCGCAACGGCCCCACCGGCATCGTCAACCTGTACTTCCACAAGCACTACACCCGGTTCGAGAACTTCACGCAGCGCGCCACTTCCCAGTGAGTCCCAAGAGCAAGACCGTCTACCGCTGTACCGAGTGCGGCGCCGAATACCCCAAGTGGGCCGGCCGCTGCGAGACGTGCGGCGAGTGGAACACCCTGGCGGAAGAGGTCGCCGCACCGGCCATCACCGCGCGCACCGGCACGGCGCGTCGCGCCCGCGGCGCCGAGTCCCTGCGTGAGGGCGGCAGCGTGGTCCCCGCGCCCCGACTCCGCGAGGTGCAGGGCGTCGAGACCGCGCGCTGGAAGACCGGCCTCGACGAATTCGACTTCGTGCTCGGCGGCGGCATCGTGCCGGGCTCCATGGTCCTGGTCGGTGGCGAGCCGGGGATCGGCAAGTCCACCATCCTGCTGCAGGTCCTGGCGCGCCTCGAAGGGACCGGGCTGTCCACGCTCTACGCCACGGGCGAGGAGTCGCCGCTGCAGGTCAAGCTGCGCGCCGACCGGCTTGGCGACGCCGCGGCCGACGTGCCGCTCGTCGCGGAGACGAACCTGGAGTCGGTGATCGCGACTGCCTCCGATCGCGCGCCGTCGGTCCTCGTCGTGGACTCCATCCAGACGCTGTTTACCGCGGACCTGGAAGGCGCGCCGGGCAACGTCGGGCAGGTGCGTGAATGCGCCGCGCGCCTCATGCGCTTTGCCAAGGAGAGCGGCACCGCCGTGGTCGTGGTCGGGCACGTCACCAAGGGCGGCGGCATCGCCGGCCCCAAGACGCTCGAGCACATCGTGGACACGGTGCTGTACTTCGAGGGGGACAGCGCGCTGGACCACCGCGTCCTGCGCGCGACCAAGAACCGGTTCGGCAGCGTGGACGAGATCGGCGTCTTCCGCATGACGCAGCACGGCCTCGAGCCCGTCGCCAACCCATCCGAACTTTTCCTCGGCGACCGCCAGGGGAATGCATCCGGCAGCGCCGTCACGGCGCTGCTCGAGGGCTCGCGCCCCGTGCTGATCGAGATCCAGGCGCTCGCAACGAAGGCCGGGTTCGGCACGCCGCAGCGCGTGAGCACCGGTCTCGACGGCCGCCGCCTGGCACTGCTGCTGGCCGTGCTCGACAAGCGCGCCGGCCTCTCGTTCGCGCAGGCCGACGTGTTCGTGAACGTGGTCGGCGGCGTGCGGCTGCAGGAGCCCGCGGGCGACCTCGCCGTGGTCGCGGCGCTCGCGTCCAGCATGTACGACCGCCCCCTCCCGCACGAGGCCATCTTCCTTGGCGAGGTGGGCCTCGGCGGCGAGGTGCGCCCGGTGTCGCAGGCCGAGCGGCGCATCGCCGAGG
>DASZRI010000406.1:0-3001 GCA_035549215.1 Gemmatimonadaceae bacterium
GGCGCGCCCCGCACCCGCGCCGGCGCCGGCGCCCGACGCCGGGCAGGCGATGCGCCTCGCGGCGTTCCTCAACCTGGTGGATGCGCGCGGATTCACCGTGCTCTGCGGCGCGTGGGGCGTGCACGCGCCCGCCATGCAGTCCCTGACGCAGATGCACCTGCTGCTGGTGAACCCGCCCGCGGGCGTGGCCGTGGGAGATGGCGTCTCGGCGATCCTCGTGGACGAGGCGCTGCCGATCGCGACGCACTCAGCGCGCGGCGTCGCGCTGGACGCCGATCCGGCCGCGGCGCTCGTGGCGTCCGCCGTGAGGGTGGCCGCGGGGCGCACGCGGATCGTCGCGCCGGCCGCGGTGCCGGTGCCGGCGGGCGTCACCGAGCTCGTGCGCGACAGCGCGCTCTGGGTCGGCGAGCGCGAGCCCGATCCCGCCGCGACGGTGACCATCACGCGGCGGGCGGGGCCCGGGCGCGCTCAGCCCGCCGATTCCTCCGGCGGCAGCTCCTCGTCGTAGAGCCGGTCGATCACCGGCTTGTACATCCGGTCGATCACGCGGCGCTTCACCTTGAGTGTCGGCGTGAGCTCGCCGCGCTCCACCGAGAACTCGTGTTCCAGCAGGCCGATCTTCTTCGGCTGCTCGAAGCGTGCCAGGTGCGCCGTGCGGCCCAGCACCTCCTTCTCCATCTTGGCGCGCACGGTGGGCATGGTGAGCAGCTGCGCGCGGCTGGTCCAGATCAGGTTCTTGATCTTGGCCCACTTCTCGAGCTGCTCCCAGTTGGGCACGATGAGGACGATCGGGTACTTGCGCTTGTCGCCGATCATGACCACCTGGCTCACGTACTTGTTCGTCTTGACCTCGTTCTCGATCGGCTGCGGCGCGATGTTCTTTCCGCCGGCGGTGACGATGATGTCCTTCTTGCGGTCGGTGATCCGCAGGAAGCCGTCCTCGAGCTGGCCGATGTCGCCGGTGTGGAACCAGCCGTCGGCGTCGATCGCCTCCTTCGTCGCGTCGGGGTGGTTGTAGTACCCCTGCATGACGTGCGGGCCGCGGGTGAGGATCTCGCCGTCCGGCGCGATCATCACCTCCACGCCGGGAATCGCGCGTCCCACCGTGCCGATGCGGAAGTGTTCCGGCGAGTTGACGGCAATCACCGGTGACGTCTCGGTGAGGCCGTAGCCCTCGAGGATCACGAGGCCGGCCGCGTAGAAGAACTTGTTGATCTCGCTGGCCAGCGGCGCGCCGCCGGACACGAAGTAGCGCAGGCGGCCGCCCGTGCGCTCCTTGAGCTTGGAGAACACGAGCTTCTGCGCGATGCGATACTGCGCCGCGAGCAGTCCCGCTGGCGTGCGCCCGGCCAGCGCTTCGTCCGCCCAGCGGTCCGCCACGCGGCGCGCCCAGAAGAAGATCCGCTTCTTGAGCCCGCCGCCGGCCAGCGCGTTCTCCAGCACGCGCGCGTACATCTTCTCGTAGAGCCGCGGCACCGACAGCACCAGCGACGGCCGCACCTCCACCAGGTTGATCGGCACCGTGTCGATGGACTCGGCGTACGCGATGGACGTGCCCGTCTCCATCATCAGGTAGTGGCCGGCCATCCGCTCGAACACGTGCGACAGCGGCAGGAAGCTCAGGCAGGTGTCGTTCCCCGAGAACGGGATCACCTGCCGCGCCGCCATCACGTTCGAGAAGAAGTTGTCATGCGACAGCATGACCCCCTTCGGCTTGCCGGTCGTGCCTGACGTGTAGATGATCGTCGCGAGGTCGTGCGGCTGCACCGCCATCGCCGCGCGCCGGTACTCGGCCGCGCGCTCGGGCGTGTCCACGCCGCGGCCCATCGCCTCGAGCTGCTCCAGCGTGTGGTCCACGCCGCCGTCCTTCACGTCGGCGAATGCGACCACGTGCCGCAGGGTGGGACACTCGGCGCGCACGGCGGCGATCTTCGCCGCCTGGTCGGCCGTGGACACGAACGCCGCCACGGCGCCCGAATCCTGGATGATGTACGCCGCCGCCTCCGGCGTCTCGTTCGGGTAGATCGGGACGTCGGTGACGCCGGTCGCGAGGCAGGCGTAGTCGGCGATCGCCCACTCCGGGCGATTCTCGGAGAGGATCACCACGCGGTCGCCGTGGCGCACGCCCAGCGCCTGCAGGCCCAGCGCCACGTGCCGCACGCGGCGCTCGAGCGTGCGATGCGAGATCGGCTCGTATCGACCGTTCACCTTCACCTGCAGCGCATCGGGCTTGTCGTACCGCTCGATGGCGTTGAACAGCAGGTGGTTCAGCGTGCCCGGCTGCGAATTGCGCGGGCCTCCGGTTTCGATCATCGGCGCCTCCGGCGTCTGCGCACGGGGGGATGCCTGCAAGCTACCCGTTGTGGAACCGCCGCGGGAGGAGCGCGGCGGGCTACTGTCCGCGATTGCCCGACTTGGTCGCGGGGGCCTGGATCGGGACCACGAAGCGTATCGGGCTGCCCGGGATCTCCGTGCCGGCAAACCGGGCCGTCACCAGGACGACGACGCTGTCCGGCGCGCTGGACGCGAGCTTGGGCGCACGGATGCGCACCGTGTGGCTGGCGTTCCCCGAGCCGTCCGTCGTGTCGGCCACCGACCGGACGGTGCTCTTCTGCAGTACGGCGGCCGGGCTGCCGTCGATGGTCGCCGGCTGGTAGGCAATGGCGTAGCGCACGCTCACCGCCTGCACGCCGCCGTTCCCCGTGGGCGCCAGCGCCCGGTTCGACACGTTGATCGTCATCGGGCCCGACACGTTGGACGACGACGTGGAGTCGTAGATGCTGTAGCTGACGGTCGCGAGCCGCGTCGTCGTGGCCGTCACCGTGTCGGGGTGCGGGATCACGGCGAGGGTGCCCGTGGACGTCTGCAGCGTGCCCACGGTGCCCACGATGCGCACCGGCGTGATGCGCACGCTGTCGCCGATCACGTAGCCGTCCTTCGTGATGTGCACGCCAGGATCGAGCGTGGTGAACACCGGCGTGATCCTGGTGATCGTGTCTTC
>DASZRI010000407.1:0-14578 GCA_035549215.1 Gemmatimonadaceae bacterium
ACGAAGCCGAGCTGGACGATCGTCACCAGCCAGCCCGTCTCCGATGGCGTCAGCGACCAGCGCGCCGCGAACTGCGGGCTCACCGCCGCCGCGGCCAGCCACAGCGACATGCCGAGCAGCTCGGCCACGGAGAGGAGGACGCGCGGTCGCCAGCGACGGGGATCGGTGTCATGCGTCATGCCGCGCCGAAACTAATGCATGGCGGCGCGGCCGGCATCACGGCTCATCGATGGACCGTGGCCAGTCCTCGCGGAGCAGCCGTGAGAACGCACGATCGGCAAGCCGTCGCCAGCCAACACCGGAAGCGCCCGACGATCATCAGGTGCACGACGACGAACAGGTCGTCGCGCGATCGCCTCGACATAGACGGTGATGTCGGGAAGTTCCGGCATGCGGTCCCCATGTTCGCACCGCTCGCCGCCGCGTGCCAGCTTGACGCGTTCCGGTGGCGGGCGTACTGTCGGCCCCGCATCGCCTCGCGGCGACGCCCCCGCGCCATCCGGGGCGCGCGGTCACTGCTTCCCCTTGCCACATGCTGCTCGCGCTGCTCCTTGCCGCCCAGCTGCAGTCCCCGGTCGACTCCGGTGCGGCTGCCGGCGCCAGGAACCCGGCCTACGCCACCGACGGTCGCCTCGCCGTCGCAATCCGTGGGCATCTCTGGATCCGCGATCGCGCGGGCTCGTGGACGCAGCGCACCACCGGCGACGCGTGGGATCGTGAGCCCGCGTGGTTCGCTGGCGGCGACTCGCTGGTGTTCTCGTCGAATCGCGGTGGACGCTTTGCGCTCTGGGTCGTCGGCGCACGCGGGGGAGAGCCACGCCAGCTCACGAGCGGCCCGGGTGACGAAGGCCAGCCCACGGTGGCCGGCGGCGGCCGCATTGTCTTTGTCCGCGGGCGTGGCCCCGCGGCGCAGCTCTGGGTTCGCGCCGCCGACGGGTCCGAGTCTCGCCTCAGGCCACGCAGCAGCGGCGAGGCGTGGCCCTCGGCGTCGGCAGACGGGCGCCGCATCGCATACGTCTCGACCTCCGAGCGGGAATCGCAATTGCACGTGGCCACGATCGATTCAATGGCGGACGACCGTGTCGTGGCCACCGGACGCCAGATCGAGCGGCCGGCATGGTCGCCTGACGGCGCACGCCTGGCCTACACGGCGGCAAGCCCGCGCCCCGGCGTCTATGTCACGACGCCGCTCGGCGCCTACGTGAACATGGTGAGCACGCGGCGCGCCGAGTCCGCCTGGACGCCGGATGGCACGCACCTCCTCCTGGTGGAACGTCCCGCGGACGACGTGGCGTACAACGGCGACCCCGATCGTCTCGGCGACCGCGACGCGGACAACGTGCTCACCGACCGCGGCCGGCTTTGGATGGTGGAGGCGCCGCCGGCGCCGGACGCCGGGCTTTCCACCATGGCAAGCGCCCCCGTGAACCAGGCCGCACTGAATGCCCGCGCGTTCGACGAACTCTGGTCCCGCACAGCCCGCCTGTACTACGGGGACACCAGCGCCACGCAGCGGCTGGCCTCGTGGCGCGCGCTTGGCGAGAAGTTCCGGCCCCGCGCACTCGCCGCCCGGACCACGCCGGAGCTGGAGTCAGTGCTGCACGCGATGCTCCGCGAGCGGCCACCGTACCGCAACTCAGCCACCGGTCGCGCCGCGATTTCGAGCGCCAGCCCGATTGCCACCGCCGCCGGCCTGGAAATCCTGCGCCGGGGCGGGAATGTCGTGGACGCCGCCGTCGCCGTGTCCTTCGCGCTAGCCGTCGCGGAACCCGACGCCAGCGGCCCGGGAGGATACGGGCAGATGCTCGTGTTCCGGAAAGGCATGGCGGAACCCACGCTCATCGAGTTCATGACACGGGTGCCGGAGGACGCAACGCTCTCGAACGTCACGCAACTGCCCGCCGATGGCCCCGGGCTGGTGAACGTGCCGGGCACTGTGGCCGCGATGTACCATGCCTGGGAGCGCTTCGGCAGTCATGCTGTCCCCTGGTCCGACCTCCTCGCGCCCGCCATCCGCGCCGCGCGCGAGGGATTTCCCGTGAGTGATGGGCTCGCCACCACGCTCGCCACCGAGCGCGAGCACTTCCTGAAGTATCCCGGAAGTCGCGCGCTGTTCTTTCCGCACGGCCAGCCGCTGCAGGCCGGTGATACGCTGCGCAACCCCGACCTCGCGTGGACGCTCGAGCAGGTCGCGGCGGGCGGGGCTGACGCGTTCTACAAGGGCGAGGTCGCGCGCCGCCTCGTGACGGACCTGCGCGCGCACGGCAGCGTCATCAGGATGACCGACCTCGCGCGCTACTACGCCGCGGACCGCGCGCCGGTGCACGGCACCTACCGCGGCTTCACGCTCTACTCCAGCGCCCCACCGGTCTCCGGCGGCGCGGACCTCGTCGCCACGCTGAACAACCTCGAGCACGTCCGCCAACCAGCCCCGTTCACGGATGACGCCTCCACGCTCAACGCGATGATCCAGGCGTGGCAGCTCGTTCCCTCGGGACGCAACCGTATCGCGGACCCGGGCCTCTGGCCGGTCAACATCGAGCCGTTCACGAACAAGGACACGGCCACCGCACGCTGGCGCTGCTACGATCCCGCCCACGCGCTGCCATCCGCCGCGTTCCGCGGGGACTCGCTGGCGTGCGAGGGCCCCGGGCTCCGCACGTCGAAGCTCGACATCACGAACGATGAGTTCAATTTCGGCGAGACGCACGCGGCCGGCACGACGGCGTTCACCGTCGCCGACGCCGACGGCAACATCGTCGCCGTCACGCAGACCCTCGGCACCTGGGGCGGCAACTTCTACGTCTCCCCGGGGCTCGGGTTCCTCTACAACGACAAGCTCGCGTCCTACGCATCCGACTCGATGGCGTACGGCGCGCGCCTGCCATACGCGCGGCATGGCAGCACCATCGCGCCCACGATCATCTTCAAGGGCACGGGGCCCGACATGCAGCCCTGGGGCGCGGTGGGGGCCGCCGGGAATTCGTGGATCACGTCAGCCGTCTACCAGACCACCGTCGGCTTGATCGACGATCACCTCGACCCGCAGGCCGCGCTGGAACTGCCGCGGTTCCTGCTCGGCGGCCGCGGCACCGGCAGCCAGGGCATCACCGTGCAGGTGGAGGATGGATACGCACCCGACGTCGTCGCACGGCTCCGCGAGATGGGCTACACGGTGCAGCCCGTGTCGCTCATGGGCGAGCTGCGCGAGGGATACGGCGCCGCGCTTCGCATCCACGATGGTCGCGTCACGGCCGGTGCAGATCCGCGACGCAGCGGCACCGCGGGCGCCGTGCCCTAGTGCGCCATCGTCATCGGCATCGCCATCTGCATCGCCTCGGCGGCGGGCAGGTCGGACAGGTGCTCCTGCACGATGACCCAGCGAGCGCCGCGGCGCTCGAAGACCGCGGTCCACGCGCCGGCGATCACGTGCGGCTCGTTGCGCGGCGTGAAGTGCGGCACGTGGTATGTGGCCGTCATCACGGCCGCGGACGGTGAGAGGACATCCACGAGCATCTGGTCCCACACCCATGTGGGATTGCGCATGTTGCGCCCCACGTTCTCCCAGAAGTAGCGCAGCCCGGCGGCCAGCGAGTCGCGCGTCGTCAGCACGCGCCCGCCGCTGGCCGACACGATGCGCCCGCTGTCCGGGTAGAGGCTCAGCAGGTCTGCGACGACGTCCGGCTTCGTCAGGTCGTACGCCGACTTCACCTCGTCGGTGATCTCGCGCGTGATCGCCTGCCGCTGCGCGTCGGTGAGGCGCGTCGCCGGGCCGGGCGTCGCGCACGAAGCAAGCATCGTCATGAGCACCGCGACCGCGATCGTCTTCATGGGCTTCACCGTGTTCCGGATCACCACACTCGTCGTGCCGTATGTCACCGGGAACAGACACGACCCCGAATTAACTGCGCGTATCCGGGGTTCCCGCCCGGCGCGGACATTGCACGTTACGAGCTTCGGCGTATTGTAGATAGTCTCGATCCGATGCCGGACCCTGGGAGGCGCTGTGAGTACACCCCGTACGCTCGTGCTCGTTCCGCTGGCCATCGCCGTCGCCGCGTGCAGCCGCGACGCGCGCCCCACGGCTTCCGCCGACGCGGCCCTGCAGAACGACCTCAAGCTCGCGTCCGCGTCCACGCTCACGCTCGCCAATGCGCGCGGCGTCAACCCGGCCAACTTCCGCGACTTGGAGACGCAGCCGCACTCGGCGCCCGCGCCGGCCACGCACTTGAAGAAGGAGTCAGGTCCACGGGCCGTGGCCTCCAGGGTGCCCGACATCAAGGCGGCCCCACAGCCCACGATCGCGGACAACCAGCCGGCGCCGCAGGCGCAGACGATCGCGGTCGCACCAGCGCCCCTGCCGACCACCGATCCCGTGGCCTCCGTGCCGCACCCGGCGGCCCAGCCCACGGAGCCGGCCGCAAGCACGGGCGCCGGCGAGTATGGGCGCAGCGGTGACGGCGGCGGGATTTTCGGCGGCATGGGTCCCGTCATCGGCGTCGTGATCCGCGGCGGCGGCGTGGACGGCGATCACTGCGAGCCGCACAACGGCCGCGGACGTCGCCCGGGCGTGTACATCCCGCCGATCGGCGGCATGGGCGGCTCGCGCTTCCCGATGATTCGTCCCTGAACGAAGCCACGAACGACAGCGCGCCAGACGCACGAACGCCGCCGGGGATTCCCGGCGGCGTTCGCGTTTCGCGTCGCCTCACTGCGCGAGGATCACGGCTTCTTCACGCCGGCGGTCAGCGCGCCCGTCACCGACCCGGCCACGCTGCCGGCGCCCTTCACCGCTGCATTCGTCGTCGACGTGGCAGCGGCCGCAACGCCGAGCCCGTGCCCGGCCATCGCGCCGGCCGTGGTGTTCACGCCGGCCTGCGACACGAGCGACGCCATCGTCACCGGCCGGTCAGCCGGCAGCACGCGCACGAGCGCCTCCACCTGCGCCGCCGTCACGCCGCGCTCCATCGCGTACGCGCCCTGCTCCACGTCCGCGTCCGACGCGTGCCGGCCCGCGCGCACCATCGCCTGCTGCGACGCTTCCATGTTTGCCTTCAGCCTGGCCGTGGACGCCAGGATCGCCGCTTCCGACGCACCCTTGGCCCGGCCCTCCGCCACGCGATGCTCCATCGCCTGCTCCGGCACGTGATGCGCGCGGGCATCCGCGTACATGGCCTCGAGCTTCGCCTTGCCCTCGGCGCTGAAGCTGTCCGGCACGCGGGCGTGCACGTGCGCCTGCGCATCCACCGTCGTGCTCGAGCTCGCCGACACGGAAGCCGGCTTCGCCTGGACCGTGCTGCTCCCCTGCGCCGTGGCCTTCACATTCGCGCCCGCCTGGGCAAGCAGCGCGACCGGGGCAAGGGTGAGCATCAGCGTGAGTGTCGTCGTCTTCATTTTTCCTCCTGCGTGTTGTGCACCTGCGTCGTGCCTGCGTCGCGAACCGTGACGTAGGCCGACTTGCCGCCGAAGCCGTCATCGACCGCGGCAGCGCCACGTGGCACGCGCCACTCCCTGCCGTCCACGCGGAACGCGTAGCGATACTCGCCCGCGGGAAGCTGGAGGTCCGCGTACCACACGCCGTTGTCGGCGCGCGTCGCCGACACCGGCTGCCAATCATTCCAGTCACCCGCCACCTCCACGCGCGATGCATCCGGCGCGTCGATGGACAGGCGCGTCATTCCCTTCGGCACCGGCGGCACGCCATCCGGCACCGGCAGGCGCTCGGCGTGCGAGCCGCCGAGCCGAAGGGACAGCCCGAGGCTGACGAAGTTTCCGCCCGCCGCGCCCGTGAGCCGGTTGGACGGATACGCGCCGGCAGCCGCCTCCAGTGCGACGCCGTCGTGCAGCGGGAGCGTGAGCGCCGCGCTCGCGAACCTCACGTGCTCGTCCGCCGCCTGCCGCATGCCCGCCGACGCCGACACCGTCGCGCCGTACAGCAGCAGCGTCGCGTCGGCCGTGCGATCCGTGATGATCTCGCCGTTGACGCGCATCGGCTGCGCCCGCACGCCGAGCTGCATCGCGACCGAGGGATCATCACCCTGGATGTCCAGGCGCCCGCCGTAGATCGGCCCATAGCCCGTGCGGCTCACGGAGGCCAGTGTCGTCGAGCCCGGCACGGGCACCGCCACACGCTGCTGGTTCACGGCGGTGTAACCTGCGGCGGCGCTGGCGCCGCCAAAGAGCGTGAGCGCGCGCCACGACCACTCCAGCGCCGGCGTCACGCTGCCCGTCGCGAGCGTCGCCGCATACGACGTGCGCATCGCGTTTGCGCCGGCATTGAACGTCAGCGCCAGCCCGCCGCCCATCGTTGCGCGCGACGCGAACGCTCCTCCCCCGCCCAGCGACCAGGCGCCCTGCTGGAAGAAGGTCGCGTTGCCGAGCAGCGAGAGGCTGGCGTCGGCGTCAGGCGAGAACGTCACGCTCGGCGCGATGGTCGCGGCACTCGCGTGCACGCCGCGCGCATCGGTTGCGCTGCCCGCGCCGACGGCGACCTGGCCCGTGACCTGCGCATCAAGCATGGCTGGCATCGCCAGGCAGGCCGCGGCCGCAATCAGGTATCGGGAAGCTCGTGCACGCATCGTCGGTGCCTCCGCATCAGCGTTCGCGGGCTCATACCGCACCGGTTTCCGGCAGGTTCCGCCTTCCGTACATCCGGATTCAAGTCACTCGGCGACAACGTGTTATGTCATGTTCGCTGCGTGATTCACGTCACGTATTCGCGGCAAGTGTTTCCACGCGTGTTTCCCGGCCTGTTGTGCAGCGCAACCGCGTGCGCGAAGTTTGCGCGCCCGCCCTTGCTCCCCTCACACGTCCCGCGCATGAGCATCTCCCGTCGCCACTTCGTGGAGTCTGCCGGCGTCGCCGTCGCCGGTGCGTACCTGGGCCCGCTGCTGCACCATGTGCGCGCGCCCGACCATGACATCATCGTGCGCGGCGGCACCGTGTTCGACGGCAGCGGGCGCGCGGGACGCGAAGCCGACGTCGCGATTGCGCACGGAAAGGTGCGCGCCGTGCAGCGCCGCATCCGCGCGCGCGCATCGCTCGAGATCGACGGCCGCGGGCTTGCGGTGGCGCCGGGTTTCATCGACATCCACTCGCACGCCGACGACACGCTGTTCGACGACCCGCGACTCGAGTCCGTCGTGCGGCAGGGCGTCACCACCGTCGTCGTCGGGCAGGATGGATCGTCGCGCTTCCCGGTGAACGCCGCCGACAGCGGCCGGACGTTCGCCTCCGTGCGCGATTTCTTCACGGCCATCGACGCGCTGCCTGCCGCGGCGAACATCGCGACGATGGTCGGGCTTGGCACACTGCGCGAGATCGTCGTGGGCGAGGATGATCGCCCGGCCACGCCCGAGGAGCTGCGGCGCATGGTGCAGATGGTGCAGGACGCGCTCGATGCCGGGGCGTGCGGCGCGTCGTCAGGGCTGGAGTACACGCCGGGCGCGTTCGCGCCGCGGGACGAGCTCGTCGCGCTGTGCCGCCCGCTCGCGCACCGCGGCCTCTGCTACGCGACGCACATGCGCAACGAGGACGACCGCCTGCTCGAGGCCATCGACGAGGCGATCGCCGTCGCGCGCGGCGCGCGCTGCCGCCTGCAGGTCTCGCACCTCAAGACGGAGGGCGTGCGCAACTGGCCCAAGCTCGACGCCGTGTTCGCGCGCATCGCCGACGCCCGCAAGGACCACCTGGACGTCGCCTTCGACCGCTACCCGTACACCGCCTACCAGACGGGTCTTACAAATCTCTTACCCGTTTCTGCGCTGGATGGTGGTACAGATAAACTGTTGGCGAGGCTTGCGGACTCATCTGAACTGGCGAAGATACGGGAAGGGACCCTCGCCAAGGTCGAGCTCATCGGCGGCTGGGACAACGTGATGATCTCGGGGGTGCGCGCCCCCGAGGACAAGGCCGCAGAGGGCCAACGGCTCGGCACCTACTCGCAGCAGCTCGGCGTGGATCCCTTTGACCAGATGGTGCACATGCTGCAGCGCAACCGTGCGGACATCGGCATCGTGGGCTTCGCGATGAGCGAGCAGAACCTCGAGCGCATCCTGGCGCACCCGCAGGGCATGGTCTGCAGCGACGGCGGGGCCTTTGCCATCGAGGGACCGGCGCGCCGCGGCCATCCGCACCCGCGCGGGCTCGGCACCTTCCCACGTGTCCTCGGCCACTACGTGCGCGAGCGGAAGGTATTCCCGCTCGAGACCGCCATTCACAAGATGACGGCGCTGCCGGCGTCGCGACTCGGCCTGCATGATCGCGGACGCCTGGCTGTTGGCGCCGCCGCTGATGTCGTCGTGTTCGACCCGGCCACGATCGACGATCGCGCCACGTACACGGACCCGTTCCAGTATCCGGCGGGGATCAGTGCCGTGATCGTGAACGGGGCGGTGGCCGTGCGCGATGGAGAGCACACGGGCGCCAGCACCGGCACCGCGGTGCGGCCCGGGTAGTCCTTACTGCGGAGGGAGCCATGGCAACCAGGCATGCAGGACGCGCACTCGCGATCGCGACGGCATTCGTCGCGGTCGCGCTTGCCGCGCATCGCGCGTCGGCGCAGGCGCACACGGGCGCGGCGACCGCGCACGTCGACACGGTCTACGTGCCGGACACGACCGACACCGCCACGGCGCCCATCTCGCCCGAGCTCGCGCTGTTCGAGCAGCGGCGGCACAAGGGCGCGGGCTGGTTCCTGTCCGAAGCGCAGCTGCAGGATGAGCAGGACAAGCCGTTCACCGATGTCGTCACGTCGCACTTTCCCGGCGTGCGCGTGATGTACGGCGAGCGCCTGCAGACCACGTACCTGGTCAGCACGCGCGGCGCGGGCGTCGGTGCGCTCGTCGCCAACGGGAACGTCGTCCCGTGCTACATCCAGGTCTGGGTGAACGGCAACTTCATCGTGGATGGCGACGTGAGCTTCCTCGTCACGTCGGACCTGGCCGGCGTGGAGTTCTACGACGCCGCGCGCACGCCCGCACCGTACCGCCGGCCGAGCGGACAGTGCGGCACGCTGCTCGCCTGGTCACGGGTGAAGTAGGCCCCGCACGAGTGTCCGGTTGTGGGACGCCGAATCCCGCAACCGGACAAGGCGGGTGAAGCCGCGTCGCGCGTGACGCGCCCAAGTCCATCGCAAGCAACAACTTGGCTCTCGGCCCCAGTGGCATGCGCCTTGCCACTTTCCGTGCGAAACTCCCGTACGGAACACTGTCCAAGAGCCGAGGTTTCGAGTGGACATCGCACGCCCCAGGCAGAAGAACAATCGGCGATATCTCTACATTGGCGCTGGAGTGCTGGCGATCGTGGTCATCACGGTCGCGCTGTCGCGCCTGCAGCCTGCTGCGCCCACGGTGGACGGCGGCACGCTCTATCAGGACACCGTGCGCCGCGGTGACATGGTGATCGAGGTGCGCGGGCCCGGCAACCTGGTGCCCGAGCACATCCGCCAGATCACGGCGGGCGCCACCGGCCGCATCGACCGGCTCGTGGTGCAGGCCGGCGCGAAGGTCGGGCCGGACGACGTCCTGATCGAGATGAGCAACCCGGACGTCGAGATCGCGTCGCTGCAGGCACAGCAGCAGTACAGCCAGGCGCGCGCGCAGCTCGTGGAGCTCAAGTCCACGCTGCAGGGCAACATGCTCTCGCAGCAGAACGCGATCGCGGCCGCGAACACGCAATACGTGCAGGCCACGCAGGACGCGGCGGCCGCCGATTCGCTGGCCGTGCGCCGGCTCATCTCCACCTTCGAGCTGAACACCAAGCGTGCGGCGGCCCGCGAGGCAGCCACGCGGCTGCGCGTCGAGCAGGAGCGCCTCAAGCTCATGGAGGCGCAGGTGGACTCGCAGGTCGCGGTGCAGCAGGCGCAGGTGAGCCTGCTCAGGACCATCGCCGAGTCGCAGCAGCACAAGCTGCAGTCGCTGAACGTGCGCGCGGGCGACGTGGGCGTGGTGCAGGACATGAACCTGGAGCAGGGCCAGTGGGTCACCGAGGGCACGACCATCGCCAAGGTGGTGGAGCCGGGCAAGCTCAAGGCCGTGCTGCGCATCCCCGAGACGCAGGCCAAGGACGTGCAGGTGGGCCAGGGGGCCTCGATCGACACACGCAACGGAATTGTCGCTGGGCATGTCTCACGAAAGGACCCGTCCGCGCAGCAGGGCACGGTGACGATCGACGTCGCGCTGGACGGGCCGCTGCCGCAGGGGGCCGTGCCGGACCTGAGCGTGGACGGCACGATCCAGATCCAGAAGCTGGCGAACGTGCTGTACACCGGGCGCCCGGCCTACGGCGCGGGCACCGGGCTGGTGGGGCTGTTCAAGATCGTCGAGGGCGGCAAGTACGCCGTCCGCACGCAGGTGCAGCTTGGCCGCAGCTCGGTGAACACGGTGGAGATCGTGCGTGGGCTGAACGTCGGCGACCGCGTCATCCTGTCGGACATGTCACAGTGGGACGCGGTGGACCGCGTGCGAATCAAGTAATCCTCCAGGGAGAACACGATGGGAACGAACGGCGAAGCGCTCATCCAGTTGCAGGGCATCCGCAAGGTCTTCTACACCGACGAGGTGGAGACGCACGCCCTGGCCGACGTGCACCTCGAGGTCCGCCAGGGGGAGTACGTGGCGATCTCCGGCCCCTCCGGCTGCGGCAAGACGACGCTGCTGTCCATCCTCGGGCTGCTCGACACGCCGAGTGACGGCGAGTACATGCTCGACGGGCAGTCCGTGGCGAACCTGGATGCCGCGGATCGTGCGCGCGTCCGCAACCGCCAGATCGGCTTCATCTTCCAGGCGTTCAACCTGATCGGCGACCTCACGGTGTACGAGAACGTCGAGCTGCCGCTCACCTATCGCGGCATGGGGGCCAGCGAGCGGCGCGAGCGCGTGCTCGCGGCACTGGAGCGCGTGGGGATGTCGCATCGCGTGAAGCACTTTCCGGCGCAGCTCTCCGGCGGCCAGCAGCAGCGCGTGGCCGTGGCGCGCGCGGTCGCCGGAGACCCGGCCATCCTCCTGGCCGACGAACCGACCGGCAACCTCGATTCCGCCAACGGCGAGCAGGTCATGGAGCTCCTGCGCGAGCTGCACCGCAACGGCGCGACGATCTGCATGGTCACGCACGACCCGCGCTACGCTGCGCATGCCGACCGCACCGTGAACCTGTTCGATGGCCGCGTGGTGGATGAGCAGGCCGCGGCGGCGCACGCCTGACATGATCGCGCTGCGCAACATCGAGAAGAGCTATCCCGTGGCCGGGGGACGATCCTACGTCCTGCGCCAGGTGACGCTCGACATTGCGCCCGGCGAGTTCGTGACGATCATGGGCCCGTCCGGCGCCGGCAAGTCCACGCTCCTGTCGATCATCGGCATGCTCGACGGCGCCTGGACGGGCGAGTATCGCCTGTTCGACCACGCGGTGCACACGCTCGACACGAAGAAGCGCGTCGCCCTGCACAAGCAGTACGTCGGCTTCGTGTTCCAGCAGTACCACCTGCTGGACGACCTCACCGTGGCCGAGAACCTGGACATCCCGCTGTCGTATCGCGACATGAAGAAGTCCGAGCGGCAGGCGGTGGTGGCCGATGCGCTGGACCGCTTCGGCATCGTGGCCAAGAAGGACCTCTACCCGCGCCAACTCTCCGGCGGGCAGCAGCAGCTCGTGGCGGTGGCGCGCGCGATCATCCACAAGCCGGCCATCCTGCTGGCCGATGAGCCCACGGGCAACCTGCACTCGGCGCAGGGACGCGAGATCATGGAGCTGTTCCGCCGGCTGAACGCCGAGGGAACGACGATCATCCAGGTCACGCACTCCGAGGAGAACGCCCGCTACGGCCACCGCATCATCAACGTCAGGGACGGCTGGCTCGAGACGGCCTGAGCGCCGCGCGCGCTCACGGGCTCGAGCCCCTTCTGGAGAACGCATGGACACCCTCGGGCAGGATATCCGCTACGCGATCCGGTCCCTGATCCGGACGCCGGGCTTTGCCGTCGTCGCCATCGTCACGCTCGCCCTCGGCATCGGCGCCAACACGGCCATGTTCGGCATTGTGCACTCGGTGCTGCTCCAGCCGCTGCCGTACGCGCACCCGGACCGGTTGGTCGCCGTGTCGGAAACCGGGACCAAGGGCGGCGACATCGGCGTGTCGCGGCTCGACCTCGAGGACTGGCGCCGCAGCACCACGACCCTGGCCCGCATCGCCGGGTACGGATGGGGCGTCACCAGCATCTCGGGCGGCACCGAGCCGCTGCGTGCCTCGGTTGCCGAAGTCACGCCCGAGTTCTTCGACGTGTTCGCGACGCCCGCGCGCCTGGGTCGCACCTTCCGCGACGCATCGCCGTCGAGCGGTGCGGTGATCAGCGCGGGGCTGTGGAAGCGGGCATACGGCGCACGAACCGACCTCGCCGCCATGACCGTGACGGTGGAAGGCCAGCAATACCCCATTGCCGGCGTGATGCCGGAATCGTTCGACTATCCGCACGGCGTGGACGTGTGGCTCCCGCTGGATCTTGCCCAGGACAACACCTCGCGATCCGCGCACAACTACCGGCTCGTCGCCGACCTCCGGCCGGGCGTGAGCGTGGGCGCCGCGCAAGCCGAGTTGTCGTCGGTGGCGGCGCGGCTGGCGCAGGCGTACCCGGCGTCGAACCATGACATCGGCGCGCACGTCGTCCCGCTGCAGTCGAGCCTGACGCGGAACGTGCGGCCCACGCTGCTCCTGCTCGTCGCCATGGTCGCCCTCGTGCTGCTGATCGCAGCCACCAACGTGGCCAACCTGCTGCTGGTGCGCGCCACGGCACGGCGTCGCGAGATCGCGGTGCGCGCCGCGCTGGGCGCGCGGGGCTCGCGCATTGCGCGGCAGTTGCTGGTGGAGAGCATCGTGCTCGCGGTCAGCGGCGGCGCCCTCGGCGTGCTGGTGGCTGCCTGGAGCGTGAGCGCACTGCGCAGTACGCCGGCCATGGCGCAGCTTCCGGTGCCCCCCGACATGGGGAGCCCCGCCGTGTTCGCCTTCGCGTTCGCCCTGGCGCTCGCGACGGCGATCCTGTTCGGGATGCTCCCGGCGATGCATGTCACGCGCGTGAACCTCGCCGACGTGCTCAAGCAGACGGCGGGACGCGGGCTCACCGCGCAGGGACTGCGGGGCGCCCTGATCATCGGTGAAGTGGCGCTGGCCGCGGTGTTGCTGGTCGGCGCGGGGCTCACGGGGCGCAGCCTGCTCCGCCTCGAGGGCGAGGACATCGGCTTTGCGGCGGACCACCTGCTGGTCGTGGACACCTCGCTCCCTGCGGCGGACCACGGCGCCGGGTGGGTTGCCGCGTACACGCAATTGCTCTCGTCGGCCCGCCAGGTACCCGGCGTGTCGTCGGCCGCGATCACGACCACCGCGCCGTTCTCAGGCACGGGCAGCACCGGCAACTTCATGATCGAGGGCGGCGCATCGCCCGACGGCGAGTCAGCACCACAGGCCGGCTGGCGCGCCGTCTCCGACGGTTTCTTCGCCACGCTGCACGTCCCGCTGGTCCGCGGACGCGACTTCGGGGCATCCGACAACCTGGATGCGCCGCGCGTCGTCATGATCAACGCCGCGCTGGCGCGCGCATACTGGCCGGGGCGGGATCCGATCGGCGCGCGCATCGCCGTGCCGGGCTACGACGAGGAGTCGTACGAGGCATACAAGCGCGGCGCGAATGTCTGGTTCACCGTCATCGGCGTCGTCGGCGACGTGCGCGACGTGAATCCGGGCGCTGCCCCTGCGCCGACCCTCTACATGCCGCTCAGCCAGCATCCGGAGGCCCGCGGGTCGCTGGCCATCATTGCGCGCTCGCCGGCCCCCGCATCGTCGCTGCGTGCTTCGATTGCGGCGGCGGTGAACGCCGCCAACCCCGGGGCGCCACTGCGCATCAGCGCGCTCGATGCCGCGATCTCGGCCACGAGCGCAACGCCGCGCTTCCGCGCGCTGCTCATCGGGGTGTTCGCGCTGCTCGCGCTGACGCTCGCGGCAATCGGGATCTACGGCGTCTCGGCGTACATCACCGAGCAGCGGCGCCCCGAATTCGGCGTCCGCCTGGCCCTCGGCGCACGCCCGGTGCAGGTGCTCAGCCGCGTGATCCGGCAGATGGGCGGCTATGCCGTTGCCGGGCTCGTGATCGGCCTTGCGGCGGCGCTCGCACTGGGCCGGCTCGCGCAGGCGTTCGTGTACGGCGTCAGCGTGACGGACCCCGTCACGTTCGGCGTGACCGCGGCCGCCTTGCTCGCCAGCACCCTGGTGGCGACGTACGTTCCCGCGCGCCGGGCGGCCCGCCTCGACCCCGTGATCGCCCTGCGAAGTGAATGAATCGCGCACTCGCGATGCGGCGCCCGCCAGCCCCGATGGCTCGCGGGCGCCGTGTCGCATAAGCTTACCCCTATATGGCCCCGACTCCCGCCCGCCTGCTGATCGCCGACGACGACCGTGACGTGCTCGAGGCACTGCGCCTGCTGCTGCGCAGCGAGGGCTTCGACGTGGAGACCGCCACGTCGCCGGCCGGGATCGTCGCGGCCGTGACCGCGCGCGACTTCGACGCGCTGCTCATGGACATGAACTACACGC
>DASZRI010000408.1:0-6437 GCA_035549215.1 Gemmatimonadaceae bacterium
GGTGCGGGAAGCGCCGACGCCATCAGTGATCGGGCGGAGGATGCCTGCGCACCGGCGGCGCGCGCCGCGTGGCACGCCAGGACGGCCAGCTTTCGCAATATCACAAAAATGATGTCACTGGCGCGGCCGGGCGACGGCGCGCCGGCCGCGCGACGGATGGCGGTAATGGTGCAGGCACTCCGGCTCGCGCCCGCGCACGACGCGCCGTCCCTTCAGTGCGCCGACGCGCGGCGTCACCACCGTCCACTGATGCCCTCCCGTGCCGTCCTCGGCGTGAATCACGACCCAGTCGTGCGTGCGCCCGAGTTCGTGGGCGCGTCCGGAATTCGAGAACAGCGCCGTGAAGTGCCGATCGCCGCGCGTCGTGTGCAGGACGGGGAGCCACGCGTTGCCGTTCGGGTTGAACTGGCGCGGCGTGATGCGCGGCAGCGTGCCAGCGCGGCGGCGATACTCGCGGTCGATGTCGAGCAGGTCGGCGACGGACGGGCGTGCGTCGTGCGGCGCTGGCGCCGTGCGCGAGGGCTCGTCCACGGCGCCGCCTTCCAGGCGCTGCGCGAGCGCGATGTCGCCCGTCGTGAAGAATTCGGCGATGACGTGCGCAAGCGCGGGGCCGATGTGCGGCAGTTGTGTGAGCCCGGTCACGCCGGCGTCGCGCCACGCGCGGTATACGAATGGCGGAGTGGATGCGGCCGCCGCGGCCGCCTGCAGGTACGCGGATACCCGGTACGGGCTTGCTCCCTGCGCCTGAAGGAGCGATGCTACGCGTTGCAGGCGCACCGCAAGCGCCTGGTCCTGGGTCGGATGGGGTGCGGGCGGTTCGGGCGTGGTCAGCATGCGTCAGGGGATTTCGGTCCTCGAACATTCAGCCACGCGCGGAGCCTGATCTGTCGGGGAACCGCGCAGAGATGCGCGGGAACACAGGACGCTCTCGCCAGTGCGGTGCCGCAGGGGACGCGCCCTGAGGCCAGCGCACCAGGGTGGGAGGCGTGCGAACGGGGAGGCAGGATCGTGGCGACATCGGACACATCGAGCGGAGAGGAGCGGCACCGCGCCCCCGCTGACGCGTCCACCGCGTCCCGTACCGGCGGACCAGCCGGGTTTTCCGGCGCGGGGTGGCACCAGTTGCTGTTCGAGCAGTCGCCGAATGGGATCGTGGTCTACGACACCGATTGCGTGACCGTGGACTGCAACGCCGAGTTCCTGCGCATGATGCGGACCACGCGCGAGCGCGTCATCGGCGTCAATGCGCGCGACGTCCGCGACCAGGGTCCGTACCGCGCGCTGCAGCGGGCCCTCACGGGTGAGGTCGTGGACTACGAGGCATGGTACGAGGCGACGACGTCCGACGCGCGCTTCCTGAGCCGCGCCATCGCCTCGCCGTTCCGTGACGCCGACGGCCGGATCGTGGGCGCGATCCTCGTGCTCGAGGACCACACCGCCGAGGCGGAGGCCGAGGCGTCGCTGCGCGCCAGCGAGGCCCGGTTCCGCAGCGCGTTCGATAACGCCTTCGTCGGCATGGCGCTCACGCGCCCCGACGGGGTGTTCACGCGCGTGAACCGGGCGCTCTGCCGCATGCTGGGCTACGACGCGCACGAGCTGGCCGGCAAGACGTTTGCCCAGATTACGCATCCGGACGACGTGCTGCGCAGCGTGGACCTGCAGGGCGACGTCCTCGAGGGGCGGCTGGAGGCGTTCGAGACGGAGAAGCGCTACCTGCATCGCGACGGGCACACCGTGTGGGTGCACCTCATGGTCGGCGCCGTGCGGGACGACAACGGGCAGATTGCCTACTTCATCACGCAGGTGCACGACATCTCGGAGCAGCGCGAGGCCGTCCGCGCGCTCTCGGAAAGCGAAGGGCGCTATCGCATGATCGTGCAGGAGGCGTCGGACGGCATCGTGCGCTTCGACCCCGACACCGGCGACGTGGAGTTCGCCAACCCGGCGATGTACCACATGCTCGGGGTTCCCGAGGAGCCGGGCCGGATCCGCAACGTGCGGGAAGTGCTCACCGACGACCCGGACACGCCGCTCGAGGCCCGCGTGGCGCTGCTGCGGTCCGGTGAGTCGCTCGTAGCCGAGCGCCGCCTGCGCCGCGCGGACGGGACGTTCATCGTCGCCGAGGTGAGCTCGCGGATGATCGGCCCGCGCGTGCAGTCCATCGTCCGGGACGTCACGCAGCGCCGGCGCATGGAGGAGCAGCTGCGCCAGGCGCAGAAGATGAACGCGGTGGGGCAGCTCGCGGCCGGCGTCTCGCACGACTTCAACAACCTGCTCACGGTGATCGGGACGCACGCCGACCTCCTGCTCGAGCGGCTGGCGTCGGGGCAGCAGGAGCGCGACGACGTCCGCCAGATTCGCCAGGCGGCCGATCGCGCGGCGTCGCTCACCCACGAGCTGCTGGCGTTCAGCAGCCAGCAGGTGCTCGCCCCGCGGCTCATGGACCTGAACCTCGCCGTGCGCGAGCTGGAGCCCATGCTCGGGCGCATCGTGCGCGAGAACGTGCGGGTGGCGCTGTCGCTCGCGCCGGACCTGCACACCATGCGCGCCGATCGCGGGCAGGTCGAGCACGTGCTGGTCAACCTGGCGATGAACGCCCGCGACGCGATGCCCGACGGCGGGGAGCTGCGGATCGAGACGGGCAACGTGCACTTCGACGGGCCCACGCTCGCGTCCAGCGTGACGATTCCGGCGGGCGACTACGTGCGGCTCGCCGTCCGGGACACGGGCCTCGGCATGGACGCGGCCACGCGCGCCCGGATCTTCGAGCCGTTCTTCACGACCAAGGAAGCCGGCCGGGGCACGGGGTTGGGGCTCGCGGCGGTCTACGGCATCGTGCAGCAGTCCGGCGGCTACATCACCGTGTACAGCGAGCCGGGTGTCGGCACCACGTTCTCGCTCTACTTTCCGCGCGCGGCGCAGCCGGCGCCAGCCCCGCCCCCGGCCGAGTCCGGCCGCGAGCTGCGCGGGTCCGAGACGGTGCTGCTCGTGGAGGACGAACCGGCGGTGCGCGCCGTGGCGCTCCGCGTGCTGCAGCGCCTCGGGTACCAGGTGCTCGTCGCGTCCAACGGCGAGGAAGCGCTGGGCATCTCGGCGAGCCATGCGGGTCGCATCGATGCAGTGGTGACGGACGCGATCATGCCGGGACTCACCGGGCCGGAGACGGCGCGGCGGCTGGTGGCCGAGCGTCCGGGGCTGCGCGTCGTGTACATGTCGGGGTACACGGATGACGAGATCCTGCGGCGCGGCGAGCTGGAGCCCGGCGCGGTCTTCGTGCAGAAGCCGTTCAGCGTGCAGACGCTCGCGAAGGCGCTGCGCGACGTGCTCGACGTGCGCCAGGCGTAATTCCCCGACGGGGCGTGGGCACCGCGACGACTGACGCCCGTGCCGGTTCCGCATATCGTGCGGCAGGACTCGACGCAGAGGACGCCCGCATGCTGAGCAACGCGCAACTGGCCCGCCTGGACGCGGAGACCCGCGGCCGCAAGGTACTGAACGTCTTCGTCAACGCGCGGGAAACGGATGCGGTGGGGCGCCTGTCGTGGCGCACCACGCTGGAGTCCGCGCTCACGCGGACTCGCAAGGCGCTCGCCGATGCGCCGCACGCGGAGCGCAATGCGCTCGACGGCGCGGCGGCGCGGGTGCTGGAAATGGCCGACCGCTGGAGCGCGCACGCGGAGGCAGGCGGCTGGGTGGCCTTCGTGACCGAGGATGCCGTCGTGCACGAGGAAGCGCGCCCGGTGGGCGACACGCCGATGGTGGCGTGGCGCGACGGCGTGGCTACCCTGGCGTACGTGTGCCTGCCGCCCCTCGCGCCGCCGGTGCTCGCGGTGCTGGTGAACGCGCGCTCGGCGCGCATCCTCCGCTGGGCAGGCGGTGCGCTGTCGCACGTGGACACGATCCACGCCCACGCCCAGGCGCGCCGCGCGGGACACATGGGGGACGCGCCGCGCGAGCACTTCCATGGCGGCACGCGTGGGACGACCACGAGCGAGGCCATGCAGCGCACGGCGCTCACGGCCCGGGAGCGCATGATGCGCGAGCTCGCGGACCGCCTCCAGGAGCTGGCCGGGAGCGACGCCGTGATCGTCATCGGCGGGACGCCCGTGCCCGCACGCGAGGCGTGGCGCGCGCTGTCGCACGCGCTCACCGATCGCGCGCTCCAGCTTGGCGGCTTCAGCATCTGGGCCACCGAGGCGGAGATCGTGCGCGCCGCCCAGGACGGGGCGGCGCGGCTGGCACGCGCGCAGCAGTCGGCGCGCGTGGCGACGCTGCTGGAGCGGGCCGGCGCACGTGAAACGGGAATCACGGGCGCCGCAGGGACGCTGCTCGCGGTGCGCGCCGGCGCGGGGCGCGACGTGCTGTTCACGCCACGCTTCGTCACGCGCCATCCCGACGACGCGGAGTTGCTGGTGCGCGAGGGGCTCACGCACGGCGCCGAGCTGCTCGAAGTGTCCGGCGAGGCCGCCGAGCAGCTCGATGCGACTGGCGGCGGGGTGGGCGCACTGCTGCGCTTCCCGCCGCTGCGCGCCGCCGCGCCGCCCGCTACCGCGGGGTGATGCGCGGCACCGGGTGCGTGATCGGCCCGGTGAGGTAGTGCGCGAACCAGTCGGCCGCGAGGCGTGCGACCACCTCCAGTGCTCCCGGTTCCTCGAACAGGTGCGTGGCACCGGGGATGATCTCCATGCGCTTCACGCAGGAGAGCCGGCGCAGCGCCTCGCGGTTCAGGTCGATGACCTGCTCGTCGAGCTCGCCGACGATGAGCAGCGTCGGCGCGCGCACGCTCTCGAGCGATGCGCCCGCCAGGTCGGGACGGCCGCCGCGCGAGACGACGCCCTCGACCACCCCCGGGCGCCGCGCCGCGGCGATGAGCGCTGCCGCGGCGCCGGTGCTCGCGCCGAAGTACCCGATGTGCAGCTCGCGGCGCGCGAGGCCCTGCTCCACCAGGTCGGTGACGCCGCCGAGCCGGTCCGCCAGCAGGTGCACGTCGAAGCGCAGCATCGCCGTGCGCGCGTCCTCGAGGGCCTCCTCGGCCGTGAGCAGGTCGAAGAGCAGCGTCGCGAGCCCCTTGTCCTGCAGCGTGTGCGCGACCTGGCGGTTCCGCGGGCTCAGGCGGCTGCTCCCGCTGCCGTGCGCGAACAGCACGATCCCCGCGGCCTCCTCCGGGATCGTCAGGTCGCCGTTCAGGACGACGCCGCTCAGCGGCAGGTGGATGGCCGTCTCCCGCGCGTGCACAACCGGGCGCCGCGACATGGGAACTCCTCGCGCTACAGCGCAGTGGGATAGGTTTCCGGCATCTCGCCGCGCTCCCACAGTCCGGTCCGTTCCAGCGGCTCCACGGCACGCGTCGTGTCGTAGTGCAGCATGGCGTCGAACTGGTGCGACAGCCGGGCGTGGAAGTAGTGGCTGTGCCGTTCCGTGTACGGGCGATAGATCACGCCGATGGCGCGCTGCAGGCGCGGCTGCTCCAGCGCCGTGAACAGCGCGGGGTGCTCGGCGGGCATCACGAGGAAGTCCGGGACCTCGACGTCGTGGAACAGCGCCTCGTAGCTCTTGGCCATGCCCGGCCGCACGCGCTTGCGCTCGGCGGGCTCGTCCCAGTTCGACGCGGCGGTCACCGTGCCCGTGTATGTGCTGAAGCCGACGAGCACGGCCTGGGCGCCGTAGCGCTCCCGTACGAGCTGGCCGACGTTCAGCTCGCCGCCGCGACCGAGCTCCGTGGCCCGGGCGTCTCCCAGGTGCGAGTTGTGCGCCCAGAGGACCACCTTCGCCGTGCGCCCCTCGCGCTCCATCCAGGCGACGAGTTCGTCCAGCGACTCCGCCATGTGCCGGTCGCGCAGGTTCCATGACGACACGCGGGTGCCGAACATCGCGCGGTAGTAGCGCTCGGCGTTGGCCACCACGCGGGCATTCTGCTCCGCGTAGAACACGGCGTCCGGGGCCTGGCGGTGGTTGCGGCGCGCGTATTCCCCCGCCGCGCGCTGCAGCTCGACCAGCTCGGCAATCACGGCGTCCTCGCATGAGGCGCTGATGTCCGCGCTCGCGGCGTACCCGTATGCCTGCGGGTCGTCGCCGTACTGGTCGAAGCAGGCGTAGCGCTCCTGCGCGCGCGCCGCCGCCGCCGGGTCCACGGCCCTGAGGTACGTGAGCACGGACGCGATGGACGCGTGCAGGCTGTAGAGGTCGAGGCCGTAGAAGCCCACCTTGTCGGCATCGTGCGCCCGCGTGTCGTTGTGCGCGCGCAGCCAGCCCACGAAGTCGAGCACGTCGGCGTTGCGCCACATCCACTGCGGAAAACGCACGAACCCGCCCAGCGCGTCGGTGGCGTCGGCGTCATCGCTGGCCCCGCGCACGTAGCGATTGATGCGATACGCATCGGGCCAGTCCGCCTCGACGGCCACCGCGCCGAAGCCCTTCTCGCGGATCAGCCGCTTGGT
>DASZRI010000409.1:0-4352 GCA_035549215.1 Gemmatimonadaceae bacterium
CGCGCGCGGGCCCGCTGAGCGCGCGCCACGACGGAGCAGCCTGTGCCGCGGCATCCACGGCGGCATGGACGTCGTCGCGCGTGCCTTCAGGCACCAGGGCCACGACGTCCCTGGCGTCCGACGGGTTGACGTCAGTGATCCAGCCTGCGTCCGGCGACAATCGCCAGTCGCCGTTGATGAAGTGCGAGAGTGTGGGTGCAGTCATGGACGGTGGAGTCGGGTGGAACCGTGTGCGGGGCGTCCTGCGCTCAGGCGTGGCGCGCCCTGCGCGGGGACGCGCCGTCGGCCTGCTGCGCGCGCAGGAATTCGACGAGGGCGCGCCCCGCCCCCTGGATGTGCTTGCGGAGTAGCGACTCGGCGCTGCGCACGTCATGGCGGCGCGCGGCGCGCACAATGGCGCAATGCTCGGCGTGGGCCCGCGCCTGCCCGTGCGTGAGCGCGAGCTGCATGCGCGAGTAGCGATCCGAGTGCTGGTGCAGCTTCTGAACGACGCCCATCGTGACCGGCCGGTTGGCGGGCGCATACAGCATGGAGTGGAACTGCCAGTTGAGCCCGCCCCAGCCAGCGACGTTCTCGCTGCGGAGCGCGGCCTCGAAGGCGTCGAGCACGTCCTGGATGGCCGCGAAGTGCTCCGCCGTCATGTGCGGCACGGCACGGTGAATGAGGTCGCCCTCGATGTCGGCGCGGAGCTCGAACAGCTCCTCGATCTCGGCGATGGAGAGGGACGAGACGATGGCGCCGCGATGCGGGTTGAAGGTCACCAGCCCTTCCGCCTCGAGCAGGCGGAGCGCCTCGCGCACCGGGATGCGACTGACGCCGAGCTGCTCGGCGATCGCATCCTGGCGCAGGGGCTCGCCGGCGGCATACGTGCCGCGAAGGATCCGCTCGCGGAGGGCATCGCGCGTCATGCTGGTGACCGTCGGCCGCTCGATGGGCACCACGGCGGCCGCGGCGGGTCGCGTGAAGGCTGAGGCCTGACGTCTGGCTGGGTGGCGCATATTGGATACAATATACGGTCGACCAGTCCGGGCGGCAGGGGCCGCAATCCCGCCCTTGCTGGATGCTGCACCCCGCCGCACCATCGAGCGGGTTCGGATTCCCGCCGCTCGACCTCCCCACCCTTCCCCTCCGGAGTCGTCATGCCCAACCACTCTCCGTCGCGGACTTGGCGCTCACGCTCGCCGTGGCGCGCCGTGTCCCTCATGGCCGCGTGCCTCGTGGCGGCCGCCGCGCCAGTAGCGCCCGCGCGTGCGCAGCAGGGCGCCGCCAACCGCGTCTCGCTGGAGCAGTACCTCGACTGGCAGGACGTGCAGGACCCGCAGGTGTCGCCTGACGGTCGGCAGGTCGTCTACGGTCGGCGCTGGATCGACAAGATGAACGACCGCTGGCAGACCTCATTGTGGATCATGAACGCTGACGGCTCGCACGATCGCTTCCTGGCGGACGGCTCCGACGCGCGGTGGTCCCCCGACGGCACGCGCATCGCGTACGTCGCGAGGGGCGAGCCGAGCGGCTCGCAGATCTTCGTGCGGTGGATGGACGCCGAGGGCGCCACGACGCAGGTGTCGCACCTCACCGAGGCGCCCTCGGGGCTCGAGTGGTCGCCGGACGGCAAGTCCATCGCGTTCAACGCGAACGTCCCGGTCAAGGAGGACTGGCGGATCGCCATGCCCGCGCCGCCCAAGGGTGCCAAGTGGATCGAGCCGCCGAAGATCGTGACGCGGCTCAACTACCGGTCGGACCGCATCGGCTATGTCGACGACTACTACCGCCAGATCTTCATCATCTCGGCCGACGGGGGCGCCGCGCGGCAGCTCACGACAGGCGACTGGAATTCCAGTGCCCCGGTGTTCTCCCGCGACGGCCTGTGGATCGCGTTCTCCTCGCTGCGCGTGCCGGACGCCGACCACGCGTTCCGCAAGTCGGAGATCTACGCCGCCAACGTGGAAACCGGCGAGGTGCGCCAGTTGACGCACCACCCGGGCACCAACAGCGCGCCGCAGTATTCGCCGGACGGGCGGATGATCGCTTTCATGGGCGCGGACAGCGTGGACCACTCGGCGTGGTCCGAGGGCAAGCTGTGGCTCATGAATGCGGACGGCACGGGCGCGCGCACGATCACGGCAAGCCTGGATCGCCCGATCAGCGGGTTCGTGTGGGCGCCCGACAACAGCGGCGTGTACTTCAACGTCGAGAGCGAGGGCTCGAAGAACCTGTACTTCGCGACCGTCGGGGGCCAGGTCCGCCCCGTGACGACCGGTACGCAGGTGCTGACGGTGAGCGACGTCGCGAAGAACGGGCTGGCGGTGGGCGTCCGCACGACGCCGCTCAAGCCCAACGACATCGTTGCCTTCATGCTGCCGAAGTCCGGCACGACGACGGCGCTGGCGCAGCTCACCGACGTCAACCACCAGCTCCTCGCGGGCAAGGAGCTGGCCCAGACGCAGGAGATCTGGTACACGTCGCGCGACGGGATGCGGATCCAGGGGTGGATCGTGACTCCGCCGGGGTTCGATCCGCACCGCAGGTACCCGCTCATCCTGCAGATCCACGGCGGCCCGCAGTCCATGTACGACGTGTCGTTCAACTTCGCGCGGCAGGAGCACGCGGCGCACGACTACGTGCTGCTCTACACCAATCCGAGGGGCAGCACCGGCTATGGCGAGAAGTTCACGAATGAGATCAAGAACGACTACCCGGACAAGGACTTCGACGACCTGATGGCCGGGGTGGATTCCGTGATCGGCCGCGGGTACGTCGACCCGAAGAACCTGTTCGTGTATGGCTGCTCGGGCGGCGGCGTGCTGACGGCGTGGACGGTGGGCCACACGGACCGCTTTGCCGCGGCCGTGTCGCAGTGTCCGGTGATCGACTGGATGAGCTTCGTGGGCGAGACGGATGGCGCCGGCTGGTACATGAACTTCGAGAAGCCGTTCTGGGAGGATCCGAGCGAGTACCTGCGGCGGTCGCCGATCATGTACGTCGGTCACGTGAAGACGCCGACGATGCTGATGACCGGCGTGCTGGACCTGCGCACGCCGATTCCGCAGACGGAGGAGTTCTACCGCGCGCTCAAGTTCCGCGGCGTGCCGACGGCGATGATCCGCATGAACAACGAGTATCACGGCACGTCCAGCACGCCGTCGAACTTCCTGCGCACGCAGCTCTACGTGCGGAGCTGGTTCGAGCGGTGGGGGACGAAGGGCCGCGCGGCGGCGGCGCAAGGCGGATCGCAGTAGTCAGCGGCCCATCGCACGAACCGAAACAGGACGAGCCCCCTGGTCCGGGGGCTCGTCCTGCTCGTGCCACTGCGATGTGTGTGAGGCGGATCAGGTGCCCAGGACGAGACTCGAACTCGTATATCCCGAAGGATGGGGGATTTTGAGTCCCCTGCGTCTACCAATTCCGCCACCCGGGCGATGCCCGGAACTTAGCGCGACGGCGGGATCGTGTCACCCGGGGCCTGGCGCTGGCGCCGCATCTCGTTCATGCGCCGCTGGAACTGCTCCTGCATCGCCCGGTAGCGCGCAAGCTGCACGGGGCTCATCACGTCGCCCAGCTCTTTCTGCTCGGCGTCGTTCAGGTCCACGCGCTGCCGCTGGAAGTCCTGCAATTGCGCGGACATCTGCTGCACCTTGGCTGCATCGGGAGACGCCGACGCCAGTTCCTCGCGCAGCGACTCACGCGTCGCACGCTCCTCGCGCGCCAGTGCCTGGCGCTGCTGCTGGTACTTGTGATTGATCGGGGCCAGCCGCTGCATCTGGTCGTCCGACAGCCCCACGCGCTCCCGCACCGCCTGCGTGAACGCCTGGCGGATGCGCTGCTGCAGCTGCTGACGCTCGGGCGACTGCGGGCTGCCCGGCGGGCCGCCCTGCATGCGCAGGCGCATCGGCGGACCCGCAGGATCGCGGGGTGGCGGGCCGGCGTGCTGGGCCTGCAGCGGAACGGCGGCCACGGCGCACAGCGCCAGCGCGGCGAGCGAGTTCATGAATCGCATCATGCCCCTCCATTCTGCGATAGCGGCGTGATCTGCGGCGTCACATCCGGGTCCGCCGACGGCATCGGGTCCAGCTTCTTCACGTCGTCCAGCAGGGCCTGCAGCTGCGCATCGGTGAGCTCGCTGTAGCCCTCACCGATCATGAGCGTCTGCGCGTGCGACGGATCCGCGGAGTCCGCGGCGCGCGAGTCGGCGGAGGCAGCCACCCGCACAGCCGGCGCCGCCGCACCACGGGTACGGGCGACCATCGTGACCGCCGTCGCGCCGCCCGCGATGAGAAGCACCGCGGCTGCAGCCTGCCACGCGCGCCCGCGCGCCCATCCACGACGACGCGCCCCTGGCTGCGCAGGCGCCG
>DASZRI010000410.1:0-15185 GCA_035549215.1 Gemmatimonadaceae bacterium
TGGGCATCACGATGAACGGGTCGCTCCCGCCGAGTTCCATCACGGTCTTCTTCAGGTGCTTGCCGGCGGTCATCGCCACCTGCGATCCCGCGCCTTCGCTGCCGGTGAGCGTGGCGGCGGCCACGCGCGGGTCGGCGAGGACGTGCGCCACCTCGCTGCCGCCGACGAGCAGCGCCTGGAACACGCCGTCGGGCGCGCCCGCCTCGCGGAACAGCTCCTCGAGCGCGAGCGCGCACTGGGGCACGTTCGACGCGTGCTTGAGCAGGCCGACGTTCCCGGCCACGAGCGCCGGCGCCGCAAAGCGGATCACCTGCCAGAACGGGAAGTTCCACGGCATGACGGCCAGCACCACGCCCAGCGGATGGAACTCGACGCGCGCGTCCTCGCCCTCTGCCTCCACGCGCTCGGGGGCGAGCAGCGCCTCCGCGTGCTCGGCGTACCAGCGGCAGGTGGCGGCGCACTTCGCCGCCTCGTCCCGCGCCGCCTGCAGCAGCTTCCCCATCTCCGTCGTCATCAGCCGCGCGTACCGCTCGCGGTCACGGTCCAGCAGCTCGCCGGCGCGCGCCACGACGGCCGCCCGCACCGCGACGGGCGTGAGCCGCCACACCTCGGCGGCAGCGGCCGCGCGCGCCAGGCGCTCCTCCACCTGCGCCGCGGTGTGCGTATCGAAGCTGGCCACGCGTTCGCCCGTGGCCGGATTGATCGAGTGCATTGTCATCGGTGCTGCTCCGTGGTGCGTTACGCGCCCGCAGCTTCGTCGGAGCCCCACAGCGAACCGGCATCATCGCCGCCGAGCCACCGGCGCCACCACGGGGCCTTGCGCTCGTGCTCCAGCACGGCGCTCACGGCCTCCCGCCATGCAGCCTTCATCACGGCCGCATCCTGGAAGCGCTTGTTGACGTCGGGGTCGAGGCCGCGGCGCAGCCAGTCGGCGATCTCCTCCGGGAACTGCTCCAGGTGGAGGTCGCCCTGCATGGCGCGCGCGAGGATCGTGCGCACGTCGGACTCGCCGTACGGCGGCCGCCCCGACAATGCAAAGTACACGATCGCCGCGGTGGAGTAGCAGTCGGCGGCCGCGTCCTGCGGCTCGCCCAGCAGCTGCTCCGGCGGCGCGAACGCCGGCGTGCCCGCCGCGTCGGCTTGCTCCTGGCCCCACACGTTCGCGATGCCGAAGTCGGCGATGCGCCACCGCCGGTAGCGGTCGATGACGATGTTCTCCGGCTTCAGGTCGCGGTGGATGACCCCGATCGCGTGCGCGGCGGCCAGGCCGTCGAGGACGGCGTCCACCTGCGGCGCGATCTCGACCAGCGGGCGCGGGCCAGCGCGCTTCACCAGCTCGGCCACGGAGCCGCTCTCCGCCAGCTCCATGGTGTACCATGACACGTTGCCGCGCGCGTCGAAGTCGTAGATCGGGACGATGGACGGGTGCGCGAGTTGCGCGGCGAGCTGCGCCTCGCGCCGGAACCGTGACACCGCCGCCTCGTCGCGCGCGATGTGCGGGTGCAGCAGCTTGAGCGCCACCTCGCGCCCCAGCGACAGGTCCCGCACGCGCCACACCGAGCCGAAGGAACCGGAGCCCAGGCGCGCCAGCACGTCATAGTCGTCCTGCAGGGCCCAGCGCAGCCGCACCTCGTCAGTCTCGGCCACGTCGGGCACCAGCACTTCGTCGCCCATCACGAGCATCGTCCGGCTGCCGACCACGCGGTCCACGGCGCGGAGCATCGCGGCCACGCTCGGGAAGCGGTCGGCAGGGTCCTCGCGCAGCGCGCGATCGAGCACGGCGGCCACCGACTGCGGGCAGTCGGGGCGCACGAGCGAGATGGGCGGCACGTCGCGCGACGGCGGACGCTCGCCGCTCAGCGCGTAGAAGCACAGCGCGGCAAGCTGCCACTGGTCGGACGCCGGCGTCGCGACCCACGGCGCGTCCTCCCACTCGCGCGGCGCCGGCATCCACGTGCGGTCGGGCTCCAGCCCCGGAGGGATGTCCGGGGTCGGGACCGCCCATTCCCACCCCAGGATCCAGAGGCGCCCCATGGGCGCCATCCAGACCGTATCAGCCGAAATGGCGCCGTGGCAGGAGCCGGCGTCGTGCAGGTAGCTGAGGGCAGAACCGACCTCGCGCATGATGCGCAGCATGATCGGCGTGTCCTCGGCGCCGCCGCGGCGCACCCGCGCGCCGATGGTTTCCGCCGCGATCCACCGCCGCAGGTAGCCCGGCCCCCGGCCGTACGATCCGCTGCCCGCCCAGTAGTGGTACGTGGTCGGGATGGCCGGGTGGTTGCGGTGCGCCAGGTGCCGCGCCTCGGACTCGAGCCACGCCGCGTGCGACGGGTCGGGGATGCTCACCAGCGAGAGCGAGCGCCCGAGCGCGTCCACGATCTCCTGGTAGTGCCGATGCCCGAACAGCAGCCCCTCCGCGCCCCACGACCAGAGGGGCGGAAGCTGCCAGCTCGCCAGGTGCGGCGGGAGCTGGTGCGTGACCGTGTACGGCTCGAAGGACGTCGTGTCGCTCACCACGCCCTCGCGTTACATCCGGGATTCAGACAGGATCTCCTGGGCGGAGTGCGTGACGCCGGGAATGGGCACGCTGTCCGGCACGACGGCGACGTCCACCAGGGTCACGCGCAGCGGCCCGCCGTCCGCAGGCGCCGCCGAGTGGAGCGACGGCACATGCACCGTGACCGCCACTACCTTCCAGAGCGTGCTCGGACGGGCCGGCTTCCCCTGGGCGTCGGTCGTGTCGAGTTGCAGCGACTCACCGCGCGCCGGCAGCGCCGTGCTCTGGCATTCGGCCAGCACCTGCTCGTTTCGGTCGTATCGGACGATGCGCAGCGTGAACATCGAACCGCTCACGGAAGGGCGGGGGGTGTGGCGCGGAGTTCGCGTCCGGCGAAACCTACCTGCCGCGACGTGGGGCGACCAGTGCGGGGCGTCACGAACGCGTCTCAGGGCGCAGGCCCGCGCGCTCGCCGGCGGACCGGTTGGGGTAGCGTACTTAACCGCTTGAAACCTGCGCGCGCGATCCGCGTACGGTACGACAGACGCCTCGGGGAGATCCCATGCTGCAATTCATCGCCTTTGCCGCCACCGTCGGCGCCACCGTCTTCGGATACATGGCGTCCCGCCGGTTCGTTGAGCAGAAGCTTCGGTACGTGGACGCCATCCACACGCTGCGGGCGCCGATCATCGCCGGCGCAGTTGCGGCGCTCGTGGCCGCCCCGGTCGTCTGGCTGCTGCCGCTCGTGGGGGGCGGCACGGCGCTGCTGTTCGGCGCCGGGGTGGGCCTCGGCGTCGTCAACGGCGCGCGCGACGTCCGCAAGCGACTGGGCTCGGGCTAGCGCGCGCGGCACGTGGCACCGCCGGGCGCCCGGCACCGCGCTCGGCGGGGCTCCGTCCCGCACCGTGCGACGCGAGAATGACGCGCGCGCCGGAAGGGTAGTGATCCACGGAGCGAACGGTGCCAGCGTGGCGCCATGCTCGCCGCCATTCGTTCCGCCGCCGTCGTCGGCATCGACGCCCGCGACGTCACCGTCGAGGTGGACGTCTCGTCCGGGCTCCCGCAGTGGAGCATCGTCGGCCTGGCCTCCAGCTCGGTGAAGGAGAGCCGGGAGCGCGTCATTGCCGCGCTCGCCAACTCGGGGCTCGCGCTGCCGCCGCGGCGGATCACCGTCGGGCTGTCGCCGGCGGACATGGCCAAGACCGGGTCCGCGTTCGACCTTCCCATCGCCATCGGGCTGCTTGCCGCGCTCGGCGTCGTGCCCGAAAGCATGGCGCAGCGCGTGCGGGTCCTCGGTGAGCTGGGGCTGGATGGCAGCGTGCGTTCGGTGCGGGGCGTGCTGCCCGTCGCGCGGCGCGTGGCGTCGCAGCGTCGCGACGAGACGCTGGTCCTCCCGCCCGGGAACGCGCGCGAGGCGTCCCTGGTGGACGGACTCGCGCTCTGCGCCCCCGCAACCCTGACGCAGCTCGTCGAGTGGCTGCGCGCCGGCGCGCTGCCGCAGCCGGAGATCCCGTGCGATGGCGAAGCGCCGACCGAGGCGATGGACTTCGCCGACGTCGCGGGGCAGGAGGGCGCCAAGCGTGCACTCGAGATCGCGGCGGCGGGTGGGCACAACGTGCTCCTCGTGGGCCCGCCGGGCGCCGGCAAGACAATGCTCGCCCGACGACTGCCGTCCATCCTGCCTGCGCTCGGCACCGACGAGGCGCTCGAAGTCACCGCGATCCAGTCCGTCGCCGGGCTGATGGTGGACAGCGGCGCGCTCTGCCGCGCGCGGCCGTTCCGCGCGCCGCATCACACCATCTCCACTGCCGGGCTCGTCGGCGGGGGCGGCATGCCGCGACCAGGCGAGGTGAGCCTGGCCCACCACGGCGTGCTGTTCCTGGACGAGATGCCGGAGTTCCCGCGCTACGTGCTCGAGGCGCTCCGCCAGCCGCTCGAGGACGGACGCGTGGTGATCGCGCGTGCCGCGCAGGCGGTGGGCTTTCCCGCGCGATTCACGCTGGTCGGCGCGATGAATCCCTGCCCGTGCGGGCATGCCGGTGATCCGCAGCACGCCTGCGTGTGCGCGGAGAGCGACGTGCAGCGCTACCGGGCGCGGCTGAGCGGGCCGCTGCTCGACCGCATCGACATGCACGTGACCGTGGGCGCCGTGCCGATGCACCTGCTCGGCGATCCCGCACGGTCGCGCGGGGAAGCGTCCGCCGACATCCGTGCGCGGGTGGAGCGTGCGCGGGCGGTGCAGCGGGCGCGCTTCGCATCGCAGGTGCGGGCCGCGTGCAACGCGCAGGCCAGCGGCCGCTGGCTCGACATGCATGGCGGGCTGTCACGCGACGCGCGCGCCATGCTCACCTCGGCGGCGGACGCGCTGCGGCTGTCCGCGCGGGCGTATCATCGCGTGATCAAGGTGGCGCGCACGATCGCTGACCTGGCCGCCGAGCCGGGCATCGGGTCGCCGCACGTGGCGGAAGCGCTGGGGTACCGGCCACGATAGCCACCTTGCGCCCGGCGGCCCAGCCGCTGTCCACGACGGCCGCGCGTCCGAGCGTCTGGGCCTTCGCAGGATGCTGCGCCGTTGTGGCGCGTGCATGGAAACGTCCCTGGCCCATGCGGGCGCGGGTCCGTGGTTCGCCGAAAGCGACAAGGGGGTTCCTCGGGGAGGCGGCGAAAGACTTCGCAGGGCGCGGCCGGCGTTCATCGACCTCCCTCGGCTGGACACCAGCGCCCGCTCGCGCCACGTTCGACCATCCCCCTCTGTCGAGCGAACCTGCATGCCCGACCCGACGCACGATGCAGCTCCCGCCGGCGCCGGCGCGTCCCAAGGCGCTCCACGTGACAACGCCGGCATCCGCGTCCCGCCGCCACTGCTCTACTTCGTGCCGTGGCTCGCCGCGTACTCCGTGCACCTCTGGTTCCCGATGGATCGGATGCCGATGGCGTGGCGTGCGCCTGAGTTGGCGCTCGGCTGGCTGCTCATCGCCACCGGCGTCGGGATTGCCGCCTCCGGCATCATCACGTTCCGTCGCTGGCGTACGTCGCCCGTCCCGTTCAAGCCTGCCTCGACGCTCGTGGACGCGGGTCCGTACACCCGCACCCGCAACCCGATGTACCTGGGACTCGCCTGCGCCTACGTGGGCGCCGCATTCGCTGCCAACGTGCTGTGGCCGCTCGTCCTGTTCCCATTTGTCATCGCGACGGTGCAGCGGCTCGTCATCATGCGAGAGGAAGCGTATCTCGAGCGCGCGTTCGGCGATGCGTACCGCGCCTACTGCGCGCGCGTCCGTCGCTGGATCTGAACGCGCGCTGAGTCGGGAACGCCGCCCGGCGCGATGCTCGGAGCCGGGGCGCTGGAGCCGGGCGCGCCGCCGGAGTCATGCGGCGGCGGGATGAAGTAGAGCCGCATGGACCTGCCCACGCGCTCCACGGGCGTGAGCCGGTTGAGCCAGGCGAGCGAGGTGTCGGACCACACGCCGGCCAGGAAGGTCTCGCTCGCCGCGATCCACCCGGTGGCGCGTTCGTCGGGCGCGAGGCGTCGCGCATTCACCACGCCCGCGGCCATCAGGCTGCTCGATCCGAAGTAGTGCACGTGCAGCGAGTCCATGTGCCACGCGCGCTCCGCCTGCGCCAACCGGTACAGGTCCTGTCCCCAGTCCAGGTTGCTGTCCACCAGGATGCGCTCGGGATGCCGCCCGGCCAGCGGATTGAAGTACGCCAGGTAGTCGGGAAAGGACGCGACGGGAACGATCGCGGCGTAGGCCAGCATGCCCGGCGCGACCAGGCGCGTCAGCGACGACGCGCGCGCCTGCTCCGCGAGCAGCAGCGCGGCGCGCGCACCGAGCACGGCGAGCGGCGGGTACACCGCGAGCACCAGCCGCACGCCCAGGTCCACCTTCGACACCGCTGCCAGCGCGAGCACCACGCCGATGAGCGCGACCGGGGCCAGCCACCGCCAGTCGCGCCAGTCGCGCAGCGACAGTCCCGCGCCGATGGCGCCGAGCAGGAGCAGCGGCAGCGGCGTCTTCACGGCCAGCGCGACGGGGAAGTAGTACCACCACCCGGTCATCCGCACCTCGCCGAGCAGGAATGCGGGGTGCCCAGTGGCGCCGTGATGGGCGAAGTCGTACAGCCCGCGGAAGAACTCCGGCGCGGGCAGCACAAGGTGCGTGCCGGGAACGGCGCCCACGTGAAAGCGATACACGCCCCAGACGGCTGTCATTGCCGTGAGCAACGTTGCCGCAGTGCTCGCCGCGACCGGCGGCCCGTCTTCGGCGCGCTCCGCGCGCCAGTGGCGCGTCGTCACGCCACGCACGACGTGCGTGAGCACGATTGCCCCGCCCATGAACCCGATCGCGGAGAACTTGGTCGTCGCGCCGAGTCCCAGCGCGAGGCCGAGCAGGAGGCCCTCGCGCCAACCGGGGCGGTCCAGCCACGCGACGTACGCGAACAGCGCGGCGCCCGCGAACGCGGCCGGCGCCAGGTCCGTGGTTGCGAGGCCCGCGTGCGCGAGCACGCTGGGATTCGTCACCGTGAGCAGCACGGCGACCGCACCGGCCGCCTCGCCCGCCAGGCGGCGGGCCCACGCCCACACGACCCACAGCATCAGCCACAGGAAGGGCAGCTCGCCCAGCCGCGCCAGCGCGAGCGTGCGGCGATAGTGCGCGCCCATGCCGATGATGGCGCGGCCTTCGTCATACATCGCCGGGAGGCCGTGGCTGCGCTCCCCGGCGAGATACGGCCCCAGTGCCGTCGCGACGCGCGCCAGCGGCGGATGCTCGGCCTCGTACGTGTACGCGCCTGTGCTCAACCACTGCATGCCGGCCGCGATGTGCGCCGGCTCGTCCCACGTCTGGCTGAAGACGCCGTAGGTCGCCACCACGGCCAGTGAACCGAGCACGCCGATGAGCAGCGCCAGCCGCCGCCAGCGCGGCGCATCGGTCGACCAGGGCGACGCAGTTGTCAGGCGGAGGGTGCTCATGCGCGCAGAAGCTACTCGATCCGCGCGCGCCCTGCCTTCCCGCGTCCGGCGCAAGTACAATTCGGCATGGGCCAAGCCTCGCTCACCGTCTCAACCGCTGCCGACGCCCGCGAGCGCGCCCTGGTTGCGTGGCTGCGCGCGCGTGGCCGCGTGGCCGTCGGCTACAGCGGCGGCGTGGACTCGGCGTACCTGGCGTGCATCGCCGTCCGGACGCTCGGCGCGGAGAACGTGCTCGCCATCATCGGGCGCAGCGCGTCGTACCCGGCCGAGCAGTGGGCCACCGCCCGCCGTGTCGCGGACGCGTTCGGCGTGCCCGTGCTCGAGATCGACACCGACGAGCTGCACGACCCGCGCTACGCCGCCAATCCGTCCAACCGCTGCTACTTCTGCAAGACGGAACTGTGGACGCGCCTCGAGCCCGAGGCGCACGCGCGCGGCTTCGCGGTCGTGCTCGACGGGACCAACGCCGATGACCGTGGCGACTACCGTCCCGGCGCTGCCGCTGGCCACGAGCATGGGGTTGCATCTCCGCTCGCCGAGTGCGGGCTTGCCAAGGCGGACATCCGCGCGCTGTCGCACCGGCTGGGGCTGCCCACGTGGAGCCAGCCGTCGTCCCCCTGCCTGTCGTCGCGCCTGCCGTACGGCACCGCGGTCACGATCGAGCGCCTGCGCCAGGTCGAGGTCGCGGAGGAGCAGGTGCGCGGGCTTGGCGTGCGCGGCGACCTGCGCGTGCGCTACCACGGCGACCTGGCCCGCGTCGAGCTGTCGCGCGACGAACTCGCCTTCTGGCTGCAGGCACCGAACGCCGAGCGACTGCAGGCCGCGGTGCGCGCGGCCGGGTTTGCGCGCGTCGAGATCGACCCGCGTGGCTTCCGCTCCGGGTCGCTCAACATCCTGGCCGGCATCACGACGCCCGGTGCGGCTGTTTCTGGCGATTAGCTTCGAGCCCGCGGTGCGCCGCGCGCTGGCGCAGGTGGCTGCGCCGCTGCGCCCGCTTGCCCCGGGCCTCGCGTGGGTGCGCGACGAGCAGCTCCACCTGACGGTCAAGTTCCTGGGCGAGCAGCCGGACGACGTCGTGCCGCGCCTCGTGCAGGCGGTCGACGCCGTTGCTGCGGCACACGCGCCGATCCGCACGGCGTTGCGCGGCGTGGGCGCCTTCCCGAACTTTCGGCGTGCTCGAGTCGTATGGATGGGCATGGAGTCCGATCCGCGGCTCGAGCTGCTGCATCACGACGTCGAGGTGGCGTGCGACGCGCTGGGGTTCCCGCTGGACGGGAAGCCCTTCCGGCCGCATGTCACGCTGGCGCGCGTGAAGCGCGTGCCGATGCAGGACGAGCTCCGCGCCCTGTGGCGTGCGGCCGACCGCGCCGGCGAGCGCCGGATTCCCGCCACGATCTCTTCCGTCGACCTCATGTCCAGCACGCTGCGCACCGATGGTGCGGTGCACGAGCGGCTGCACTCGTCCCCCTTCCGGGAGCACTGACCCATGGGATGCATCGCGCGGCTGGGCTGCCTGATCCTGCTCGCCATCCTCGCCGTCTGCGCGTGGTTCACGCGCGACCACTGGATGGGGTACTTCACGCACGCCACCCCGCACGCCGCCACCGCCGAGCATGTGCAGTGGCAGCCGCTCACGCTCATGGGCGCCACGCGCGCCAGGGCCGCGCTCGACACGCTCAGCCGGCTCAATGGGCCCGTGTTCCAGAACGTCGAGCCGGGCGACGCGTCCGCCTACGTGTTCCAGGCGCTGCTCGGCACGCTGCCGGCGGACGCGGACAGCGCCGAGGCCGCCGTGGTGGGCGACCGGCTGCTGGTGCGCGCCAGCGTGCCCATCCGCGACCTCCGCGGCTCGGGGGCGCTGGGCCCGCTGGCGTCCATGCTTGGCGAGCGCGAGCGCCTGCAGCTCGGCGGCACGTTCCACGTGATCCGTGCCGGGCTCACGGAGTTCCAGGTGAAGGAAGTGAAGCTGCACGACCTCTCGCTGCCCGCGCAGTTCATCCCGCGGCTGCTCGGCGCGATCCTCAAGGGGGCGCGGCCCGATGGCGTGTCGCCTGACGGCATTCCCATCGAGACGCCGAAGTACCTGGCCGACGTCCGCGTGGCCAACGGCCGCCTCACCCTCTACAAGGGCCTGCCGTGAGCCGTCGCGTCCTGATCGTGGACGACGAGCAGGGCATCCGCGCCGCGTTGCGGCAGCTGCTCGAGTTCGAGGGCTACGACGTGAAGGCGGTGGCCAACGCCGCCGACGGGATCGCCGAGTACAAGCGGTTCCGGCCGCACCTCGTCTTCTTGGACGTGAAGATGGCCGGGATGGACGGCCTCGAGGCGCTGCGGCGGCTGCGCGAGGCCGACCCGTCCGCGATCGTCGTGATGATCAGCGGCCACGCCACCATCCAGACCGCCGTCGAGGCGACGCAGCTCGGGGCCTACGACATCCTGGAGAAGCCGCTCGACACCGACCGCATCCTGGTCACGCTGCGGAATGCGCTGTCGCACCTGCAGCTCAACGAGGAGAACGCGCGGCTCCGCGAGACCATCGACGCCCGCTACGAGATCGTCGGTCGCTCGTTCGCCATCCGCGCCGTGCTCGACCAGGTCGAGAAGGTGGCGGGCACGCCGGCGCGCGTCCTCGTGACGGGCGAGAACGGCACCGGCAAGGAGCTCGTGGCGCGTGCGATCCACCGCCGGTCGCTCCGCGCCGCGCGCCCGTTCGTCGAGGTGAACTGCGCCGCGATCCCCGGCGAGCTCATCGAGAGCGAGCTGTTCGGCCACATGAAGGGCTCGTTCACCGGCGCGATCGCCGACCGGGCAGGGAAGTTCGAGCAGGCGCACACGGGCACGCTGTTCCTGGACGAGATCGGCGACATGAGCCTCGCCGCGCAGGCCAAGGTGCTGCGCGTCCTGCAGGACGGCGTCGTGACGCGCATCGGCGGCGCGAAGCCGATCGAGGTGGACGTGCGCGTGCTCGCCGCGACGAACAAGAACCCCGAGGAGGAGATCGCCGCCGGCCGCTTCCGCGAGGACCTGTTCTATCGCCTCAACGTGGTGCCCATTCATGTGCCGCCGCTGCGCGAGCGGCGCGAGGACATCCCGCTGCTCGTCGCACACTTTGCCGCCGTGCTCACCGAGCGCGACGGCGTGCCCCCGCGCCCGGTCGCGCCGGACGCGGTCGAGCGGTTGCAGGCCATGGACTGGCCGGGCAATGTGCGCGAGCTGCGCAACACCATCGAGCGGCTGCTGATCATGGCGCAGGGCGCGAGCGTCACGGCCGCGGACGTGGACCAGCTCGTCGGGCGCCACGAAGCGGGCGAGTCGGGGCTCGGGGCATTGTTGCGCTGCCGCACCTTCGAGGAATTCAAGCAGGCGGCCGAGCGCGCCTTCCTGCTCGCCAAGCTGCGCGAGAACGACTGGAACGTGTCGGAGACCGCGCGCGTGCTGGACATGCCGCGCTCGAACCTGTACAAGAAGATCGAGCGCTACGGATTGAGCCGTGAGAGCGTCGACTGAGAGGAGAGAGCCCCGTGGCTGACCGCGACTGGGACAAGGAACTGGCCAAGATCGACCGGCAGTTGCAGGCGATGCCGGATGAGGCGCCCCCTGCGGCGCCGGCAGCGGGCGCGCGCGCGGCCGCGACGGGGAGCGCCCCTGCGCCGGCGGCGGCCCCCCGGAAGACGCATGCGTTCGGCGTCTTCGCGCGGCTCACGCTCTCCGTTGCGCTTGGCGTCGGCGTCGTGCTGTGGCCGTACCAGGCGCGCTGCGGCTTCGGGCTCGCGGCGTACCTCGCCGCAGTGGGCGTCGTGATGGTGAGCGGCGCCTGGAGCGCGGTGTGGACGTGGCGGCACCGCGCCGCCAGGGCCCACGTCCTGTCCCTGCTCCTGTTACTATGGGGGATGGTGCTCGGCTCGCTGGAAGTGCTGCCCCGCATCGGCTACGCGAAGCCCGACGCACGGCACCCCGCGGGATGGGTGTGCAAGTGACGCACCCCCGATTCTCATCACGGATCAACGGAAGACCATGACGACCTTCAAGAATTTCATCGGCGGGCAGTGGGTGGAGCCCGCCGGCGGTGAGTACTTCGAGAACCGCAACCCGGCCAACGCCGACGACCTCGTCGGGCGCTTCCCGAAGTCGGATGCGCGCGACGTTGCCCGGGCGGTGGAGTCGGCCAGGCGCGGCTTCGAGCTCTGGAAGAAGACGCCGGCGCCGGCGCGCGGCGACATCCTGCGCCGCGTGGGCGACCTGCTCTCCGAGCGCAAGGACGCGCTCGCCGACCTGATGACGCGCGAGATGGGCAAGACGGTCGTCGAGACCAAGGGCGACGTGCAGGAGGGGATCGACACGGCGTACTACGCCGCCTCCGAGGGGCGCCGCCTGTTCGGCCACACCGTGCCCAGCGAGCTCCGCAACAAGTGGGCGATGAGCTTCCGCCGGCCCATCGGCGTCACCGGGCTCATCACGCCGTTCAACTTCCCGATGGCCATCCCCACGTGGAAGATGTTTCCCGCGCTCCTCTGCGGGAACGCGGTGATCTTCAAGCCGGCCGAGGACGTGCCGCATGCGGGGCATGCGCTGGTCGAGATCCTGCTCGAGGCGGGGCTCCCGCCCGAGGTGATCCAGCTCGTGCACGGCACCGGCGAGGCGGCGGGGAAGGCGATCGTCGAGCATCCCGACATCCCCGTCATCTCGTTCACCGGCAGCACGGACACGGGCCGCCTCGTGGCGGAGACCTGCGGGCGCATGCACAAGCGCCTGTCGCTGGAGATGGGCGGCAAGAACGCGATGATCGTGCTCGATGACGCGGACCTGGACCTCGCCCTCGATGGCGTGCTCTGGGGCGCGTTCGGCACCACGGGGCAGCGGTGCACGGCCACCAGCCGCCTCATCCTGCAGGGCGGCATCCACGACAAGCTGCTCGGGCGCCTGGTGGACCGCGCCAAGGCGCTCCGCCTGGGCGACGGCCGCGCCAAGGGCACCGAGGTCGGCCCGCTCATCCACGAGCAGGCGCTCAGGAAGGTCGAGCACTACGTGGACATCGGCCAGCGCGAGGGCGCCGACCTGCTGTGCGGCGGGCGCCGGGCCACCGGCAAGGGGCTGGACAAGGGCTGGTTCTACGAGCCGACGATCTTTGCCCGCGTGCAGGCCGGGATGCGCATCGAGCAGGAGGAGATCTTCGGCCCCGTGCTCTCCGTGATCCGCGTGTCCTCGGCCGACGAGGCGTTCGCGATCAACAACGACGTGCGCTACGGGCTGTCGTCCTCGGTCTACACGCGCGACGTGAACCTGGCCTTCCGCGCGCTCAACGAGCTGGACAACGGCATCACGTACATCAACGCGCCGACCATCGGCGCCGAGGCGCACCTGCCGTTCGGCGGCGTGAAGCAGACCGGCAACGGGCACCGTGAGGGCGGCTGGGAGGTGTACGAGTTCTACTCGGAGACCAAGGTGGGATACGTGGACTTCTCGGGGGCCCTCCAGCGCGCCCAGATCGACAATTACTGACCGGGGCATCGGCGGCGGGGGCGATCGCCCCCGCCGCTTGCATCCCGCCGGCGCCCCGCTTAATTCCAATTCATACCTGATGTCGCGGGAGCGGTTCGAGGGGCAGTATGCTTGAGCATGACAACGCACCGTCCGCCACATCGTCGCTGCCGCCGCGCGCCATCACGCCGGAGCAGCGGATGGATGCGCTGCGTCAGGTGAATCGCAGGGTCCGCCCACTCGCCTACCTGTGGGAATGGACGAAGCTCTTCTGGATCTCGGTTGCACTCTTCCTGGTGGTGCGGACGTTCGTGGTCGAGGCGTTCAAGATTCCCACCGGGAGCATGGAGAACACTCTCCTGGTCGGGGACTTCCTGCTCGTCAACAAGCTGGCGTACGGCGCCGAGATTCCGTTCACGCATCGGCGCCTCCCCGCGCTGCGCCCGCTGCGCCGGGGCGACGTGATCGTGTTCGACTGGCCCGTGGACCCGACCAAGAACTTCGTCAAGCGGCTCGTGGGGCTGCCCGGCGACACGCTCGAGATGCGCGAGGGCGTGCTCATCCGCAACGGCCGCACGGTCACGGAATCGTACGTCACGCACACCGACCCCGAGCTCGATCCCTCGGGCGAGGAATTCACCTGGCAGCGCGACTACCTGGTTCGCAGCGCCGGTGCCGCCGCGGCGGGATACCACCCGTCGCGCAACAACTGGGGCCCGCTCGTCGTGCCGCCGCGCCACTATTTCGTGCTTGGCGACAACCGCGACGACTCCCTGGACAGTCGCTACTGGGGTTTCGTGCCCGACTCCCTCCTCACGGGCGAACCCCTGATGATCTACTACAGCTACTCGCCCGACTCGACCCAGGATTTCGACTGGCTCACCCGCGTGCGCTGGCAGCGCCTGGGTGAGCGCGTCCACTGATCGCCGGTTCCCGCTCTCCCATCCTGTTCCACCTGCGCCCGGGGCCCGGGTTCCGCGCGCAGCCACCAGCAGCCCCCGCACGTATGCGTTCGTCTGGCACGAAGAAGACGTCGTACGAAGAAGGGTCGCTCGACCAGTACCTGCGCGACATCAGCGCGTACCCGCTCATCTCCCGCGAGGAGGAGGTGCGGCTCGCGCAGCGCATCCGCAAGGGCGAACAGGAAGCGCTGGACAAGCTCGTGCGCTCCAACCTGCGGTTCGTGGTGTCGGTCGCCAAGAAGTACCAGAACCAGGGCGTCTCGCTGTCCGACCTGATCAACGAGGGCAACCTCGGCCTCATCCGCGCGGCGCACAAGTTCGACGAGACCAAGGGGATCAAGTTCATCTCCTACGCCGTGTGGTGGATCCGCCAGGCCATCCTGCAGGCGCTCGCCGAGCAGTCGCGCATCGTGCGCGTGCCGCTCAACCGTGCCGGCACGCTGCACCGGATCGGCAAGCGCGCCAATTCGCTGCTCCAGGAGCTGGGGCGCGAGGCCACGCACGCCGAGATCGCCGACGGCATGGACATCAGCGAGGAGGAAGTCGCCAAGACGATGTCCATCTCGCAGGCGCACCTCTCGCTCGACGCCCCGCTCACCCCGGGCGAGGACAACCGGCTGCTCGACTACCTGGCGGACAACGTCAACCCGACCCCCGACGAGCAGACGTTCGAGAAGGCGCTCACCGAGTCCATCGAGGAGGCGCTGTCCCACCTCAAGGAACGGGAGTCCCGCATCCTCCGGCTATATTTCGGGCTGGGTGACGAGGCAGAGCCCATGACCCTCGAGGAGATCGGGGCCCTGCTCGGCATCACGCGGGAACGCGTGCGCCAGATCAAGGAGAAGGCGCTCTCGCGGCTGCGCCACGTCAGCCGCGCCCGCGCGCTGGAATCGTTCCTCGGGTAGTTCCCTGTCATGCCGCAGCACAACCTGGCGCGGGAGCCGAACGACGAGCTCTCGCTCGAGATGCCGAGCGCCCGTCGCACCGCCGGGCTGCTGGGGCGCGCCCTGACCCTGCGCTGCCCCAATTGCGGCGGGGGGCCCACGCGCGAGCACTGGCTGCGAATGCGCCCCGCCTGCGGGAGCTGCGGCATGCCCATCGAACGCGGCGAGCCGGACTACTTCATCGGCTCCATGATGTTCAACCTGATCCTGTCCGAGGGGCTGTTCCTCGTGCTCCTCGTCGGCGGCGTCATCGCCTCGTGGCCCGACATCGCCTGGACAGCGCTCGAGATCGCGACGCCGCTTGGCATGATCGCGGCGCCTATCCTCCTCTT
>DASZRI010000411.1:0-2081 GCA_035549215.1 Gemmatimonadaceae bacterium
GATGCCGCCCGTCTCGAGGTCGCGGATCTCGCCCACCATGATGATGTTCGGGTCCTGCCGCAGGAACGCCTTCAGCGCGGCCGCGAAGGTCATGCCGACCTCGTTGCGCACCAGCACCTGGTTGACGCCGAACATGTTGTACTCGACCGGGTCCTCGGCGGTCATGATGTTCACGTCGATCGTGTTCACCTTGGCCAGCGCCGAGTACAGCGTGGTGGTCTTGCCCGAACCCGTGGGGCCGGTGACGAGCACCATGCCGTACGGGTTCATCACCGCCTCCATCAGGTCCTTCTCGGCCTTGGGCTCGATGCCGAACTTCTCGAGGTCGAGCGTCAGGTTGCCCTTGTCGAGGATGCGGAGGACGATCTTCTCGCCGAACAGCGTGGGGAGCGTGGACACGCGGTAATCGATGACCTTGTTCCCCATCTTGAGCTTGATGCGGCCGTCCTGCGGCACGCGGCGCTCGGCGATGTTCAGCGACGCCATGATCTTGAAGCGCGAGACCAGGGCGGCCTGCATCTTCTTGGGCGGCTTCATCACTTCCATGAGCGCGCCGTCAATGCGGTAGCGGACGCGCAGCTCGTGCTCGAAGCACTCGAAGTGGATGTCCGACGCGCCGCGCTTCACGGCATCCGTGAGGATGGCGTTGATGAGCTTGACGACGGGCGCGTCGTCCACGGCCGCGGCGAGCGCGGCCGCCGAGACTTCCTCGTCCTGGTCCTCGACGACCTCGACGTCCCCGTCCTCCGTGATGCCCTCGATCTCGCTGAGGAGATTGGACATCTGCGTGTCGGTGGACTCGAAGATCTTCTCGAGGGCGTTCTTGATCGTGAACTCACCCGCGATGACCGGGAAGATGTCGTAGCGGGTGATGAACTTCAGGTCCTCGAGCACGCCCAGGTTGGTGGGATCGGCCATCGCCACCGTGAGCGTGCGCCCCTCGCGCTTGAGCGGGAGCACGAGGTGCTTGAGCGCGAGGTCGCCGGGGATGAGCTTGGCGATGCGCGGATCCACCTCGAAGCGCGAGAGGTCCACGGCCGGCATCTTGAACTGCCGGGCCAGCATCTTGGTCAGCTCGGTTTCCTGGATGAAGCCGAGCTTGATCAGGTTGTAGCCGACGCGGGTGCCGTTCTGCTTCTGCTCCTGGAGCGCCTTCTCGAGCTGCTCGCGGGAGATCAGCCCCTCGCGGACGAGGAGGTCGCCGATGCGTTCGCTGGACGGCTGCGGTGCGGCCATGAGGGCGGGACCAAGGGGAGACGGACGGGCAGACCCGTGGCGCGCATCCTATAAGGATGGCGGGAATCGGGAAGGTGCCGAAGCGTAACCCCCTTGTCAAGAATGGCTTACGGTGGCGCACGCGTGCCGCGAGTGTGCGCTGAGTCACGAGTCCGCGAACGCTTGGCCTTGCCGTCACTTACGGGCCTGGGGGTCCCGGAGAAGCTGACGAGGGAATCGAGCCGCTGGAGGGTGGCCGGACCGATGCCGCGCACCTGCCCCAGGGCCTGCAGGGAGCCGAAGGGTCCGTTGCTGTCGCGGTCGGCCACGATGCGGCGGGCGAGCGACGGCCCGACGCCGGGGAGCGCGACGAGCTCGTCGGCGGTCGCACGATCCACGTCGATGCGGATGCCGGAACCGGGCACGATGCGCGGGGGGCGTGGAGCGGGGCGGACGGTGATCGCGGGCTCGACGCCGATGCGGGGGGCCCGCTGGCCGGTGTCGCGCGGCACGCGGCCGCCGCCGCGCCCGGCCTTCGGCTTGCGGCGCGCCTTGCGCGTGGAATCCACGGCGCCAATCTGCGCGTCCAGCGCTCGGCGTTCAGAAGCGGTGGGCTGCGGAAGGTCGCGGGCGCGCATGACGCGGACGCCTGAGCCCAGGCAGGCGACGGCGCCGAGGAAGATGAGGGCGCGGCGTTCGGAGGGAGTAGGCATGGCGCATGATGAGGGGGAGATGCGCCGGGTGTGGCATCAGACGAGCGCGGGGGACAGCGAAACTGCACCAAGAAGGCGTGAGTCGGGAGATCAGGAGAATCGAGAGTGGAGTGTGCGCGGAGGGGAGTTCATGCCGCGAACCAGCCAGTGTAC
>DASZRI010000412.1:0-3700 GCA_035549215.1 Gemmatimonadaceae bacterium
TCCTGCGGCAGGACCCGAACATCATCATGGTGGGCGAGATCCGCGACCTCGAGACCGGCGGCATCGCCATCAAGGCCGCCCTCACGGGCCACCTCGTGCTCAGCACGCTGCACACCAACTCGGCCCCCGAGACGGTGACGCGCCTGATGGACATGGGCCTCGAGCCCTTCAACGTCGCCTCGGCGCTCAACCTCGTGCTGGCGCAGCGACTGCTCCGTCGCATCTGCTCGAGCTGCAAGGAGAAGTACACGCCGACGCCCGAGGAATTCGAGGCCGCCAAGGTCACGCCGCAGACCAAGCTGCGCGACCTGCGGTTCACGGACTACGCGGTGGACGCCATGCGGGCGCGCGCGAGCAAGGAAGCCGCGCCGTACCTGGCGAACGTGAACCTGGACACGACCTTCGGCGAACTGGCCTACTTCCGCGGCAAGGGCTGCGACGCGTGCAACGGCACGGGCCTCAAGGGGCGCCAGGGCGTGTACGAGGTCATGCCCATGACGCCCAAGATGCGGAAGCTGATCATGATGAATGTCGGCGCCGCCGAGATCCGCGATGGCGCGATCGACGAGGGCATGCTCACGCTGCGCATGGACGCGTGGATGAAGGTGATGAAGGGCATCACCACCATGGAGCAGATGTGCCGTGAGACCTCCGCGTAGGCGCTGTTGCCGTAAGCGATCTTCCCCCCGACCCTGACTCCTGCATGACCACTCCCGCCGCCCCCCAGACCACCCTGAACCTTCGCGTCCTCCTCGAGGAGATGATCGAGCGGAACGCCTCCGACCTGCACATCACGGCCGGGGAGCGTCCCAAGCTGCGCATCGACGGCGACATCACGAACTCGAACATCGACTTCGTGATGCAGCCCAAGGACACGATGCAGCTGGCCTACTCGGTGCTGACGGAGAACCAGAAGAAGCGGTTCGAGATGGAGGACGAGCTGGACTTCTCGTTCGGCATCCAGAACCTGGCCCGCTTCCGCGGCAACTGCTTCAAGCAGCGCGGGTGCGTGTCCATGGTCATCCGCCAGATCCCCTTCAACATCAAGACGTTCGAGGAGCTGGGGCTGCCCAAGGTCATCAGCGACCTGTCGGACAAGCCGCGCGGCCTGATCCTTGTGACCGGGCCCACGGGGTCGGGCAAGTCCACGACCCTGGCGGCGATGCTGGACAAGATCAACAAGGAAGTGAAGGGGCACATCATCACGATCGAGGACCCGATCGAGTTCATCCACCGCCACCAGGCGTGCATCGTCAACCAGCGCGAGGTGGGGTCGGACACCAAGAGTTTCGGGGCAGCCCTGAAGTACGCGTTGCGCCAGGACCCTGACGTCGTCCTCATTGGAGAGATGCGCGACCTGGAGACGATCCAGGCCGGGCTGACGATTGCCGAGACGGGCCACCTGGCGTTCGCGACGCTGCACACCAACAGCGCGGCGGAGGCCATCAACCGCATCATCGACGTGTTCCCGTCGCACCAGCAGTCGCAGGTCCGGGCGCAGCTCGCGTTCTGCCTCGAGGGGATCGTCACGCAGACGCTGCTGCCCAAGGCCACGGGCCGGGGGCGGGCGATGGCGGCGGAGATCCTGGTCGTCACCCCGGCCATCCGGGCGCTGATCCGCGACGACAAGATCCACCAGATCTACTCGATGATGCAGTCGGGCAAGAAGTTCGGCATGCAGACCATGAACGACGCGCTGTACAACCTGTACATCACGCGGCAGGTGTCGTTCGAGGACTGCGTGCGGGCGTCGCACGATCCGACGGAGCTGTCGCGGATGTGCGGCGTGACGCTGGAGGAAGGCGGGGACAAGAAGCCGGGTGCGCCGACGAACCCGACTGGTGGCCTGAAGAAGTAACCTGGGGGAGGCTGGAGCCGGATGCCCACGTTCACGTACACCGCGCGCGCCGCCAACGGCGAGCTCAAGAGCGACACCATCGAGGCCCCGAACCGGGACGAAGTCGTCGCGCAGCTGCGCAAGCTGCGGCTGAACGTCGTCAAGGTGGACGAGGTCGCGGGGCGGAAGAAGAAGGCGGGGAAGATCGCGATGCGCGACATCGTGATCTTCACGCGCCAGTTCTCGACGATGATCAACTCCGGCCTGCCGCTGGTGCAGGCGCTGGACATCCTGGCGCAGCAGAGCGAGAACCCGGCGCTGCGCGACGTGACGCGGTCCATCGTGTTCGACGTCGAGTCCGGCCATACCGTGGCGGATGCGCTGCGCAAGCACCCGAAGGCGTTCACCGAGCTCTACGTGAACATGGTGGCGGCCGGCGAGGCGGGCGGCATCCTGGACACGATCCTGATGCGCCTGGCCGTGTTCATGGAGAAGAACGACGCGCTGGTGCGCAAGGTGAAGGGCGCGATGATCTACCCCGCGGTGATCATGACGGTGGCCGGTGCCGCCATCGTGGTGCTGCTGATCTTCGTGATCCCCGTCTTCCAGAACATGTTCGCGAGCGTGAACATGGCGCTGCCGCTGCCGACGCGCATCGTGATCGGGATGTCGTCGTTCCTGAAGGGGTACTGGTGGGCCGTGTTCGGCGGCGCGGGCGCCGCGGGGTACCTGTTCAAGAAGTACTACGCGACGCCGGACGGGAAGCTGGTGATCGACAAGCTGGCGCTGCAGGCGCCCGTGCTGGGCGACGTGCTGCGCAAGAGCGCCGTGTCGCGCTTCACGCGCACCCTGGGCACGCTGATCGGGTCGGGCGTGAGCATCCTGGACGGGCTCGAGATCACGGCCAAGACGGCGGGCAACCGCGTCATCCAGGACGCGATCATGGAGAGCCGCGCGAGCATCGCAGGCGGCGAGACGATCAGCGCACCGCTGAAGAAGAGCCAGGTCTTCCCGCCGATGGTGATCAGCATGATCAACGTGGGCGAGCAGACCGGCGGCCTGGACGAGATGCTCTCGAAGATCGCCGACTTCTACGACGAGGAAGTGGACGCGGCCGTGTCGGGCCTGCTGGCGCTGATGGAGCCGGTGATGATCGTGTTCCTGGGCGTGGTGGTGGGCGGCATGGTGGTGGCGATGTACCTGCCGATCTTCGACATGGTGAACGCGGCGGGGTAGGGGGCACCGCGAAGGCGATCGTGTCCTCGCGTAGAAGCCAATTCGGTCCAAAACGAAAGTGAATCTTGTCCTCAGAGTGAACGCCGGTCGCGGAGCAGTCCGCGGCCGGCGTTTGCGTTGGGTGTCACGGGAGCCGATGTCATCAGGCCCTATGGGCCTCAGCGGGGCATGCGGCAAGGCTAACGACCTGCGCCTCCGGGGGATCAGGCTTCTGGGAGCACCGCTCGCCTTGGCGAGCTCCGCTTGCGCGAGTTCCCGCGCGGTGCCGCGTCGATGGACAAGCTGCTCGGCTTGACCTTGCCCCTGCCAACCCCGGCCATTGCACGGCAAAGCGCCCGCTCGTCGGCTGCGGGCGCCAAACCGCGGCGCGCCTTGAACTGTATCCCAGCCCCAGATGATCTGGGCCAGTTCGGCGTTCGGGAGAAGCGGCAACTGCCAGTCATCGGGACCCGTGGAGATTGCAACCCCCGCAGCCTGCTGGATCACCCCGCTTCACAGCGCACACCGGCGCCTTTGACTCGGGCTTGACGCGACTCGCGTAGGCTCGGCGGTCATGTAGCAGCGATGCAATAGCTGCGTGCACGCCGGTGGGGTAAACATCTGTGTACGCAGCCACTCGGCGCGCGG
>DASZRI010000413.1:0-2524 GCA_035549215.1 Gemmatimonadaceae bacterium
GCGGTGAGGCCGTCGGACTTCTCGATCGAGAACTTGGTGATCGGGTGGAACGACGGATCCTGCCCGACGATGGTGATGTCGGTGCCGTGCAGCGTCGTGAGCACCTTGATGTCGGGGCGGGTGGGCTGGAGCATCTCGCGCGCGATCCAGGCGCTGGTCGCGTGCGGGATGGCATAGTGGCAGTGGAGGAGGTCCAGGTTGTGGCCCAGGACCACCTCGTGCATGCGCACGGCGAGCGCGAGGTCGTACGGCGGGTACTCGAACAGCGGGTAGCGCCCGACGTCCACCTCGTGGAAGTAGATGCCCGGCAGGAAGGACGGGAGGCGGAAGGGCTGGCGGTACGTGATGAAGTGCACCTCGTGGCCGCGATGGGCGAGCGCGATGCCGAGCTCGGTCGCCACGGCGCCGGAGCCGCCATACGTCGGATAGCAGGTGATCCCGATCCTCATCGCGTCACGCCTCCGTTGCGCCATGCCACCACTGCTCTGCCCTGTCCTGCCAGTCCCGCGCCGTCGGGTCCAGCGTTCGCACGAGCCGCGGGTCCAGCTGGTGCCGGAACCACGTGCGCTGCCGCTTGGCGTACTGGCGCGTGGCAATCACCACCTGCTCGCGTGCCGCGGGGCGCTCGATCGCACCCGCCGCCAGCGCGCGCACGACGTCGTACCCGGTGGCCTTCCATGCGGGTGCGTCCGCCGGCACCTGCCCGGCGAGGCGCGCCGCCTCCGTGATCCACCCTCCGTCCAGCATCCGGTCCACGCGTTCCGCGATGCGGCTGGCGAGCGCCGGCCCCGGGTCCACGAGAAGATAACGCGCGGTACGCCGCGGCGGGCGAGGCGCCCGCGCATGCAGGGCGCTCACGCGCTCGCCCGTGAGCAGCGCGATCTCGACGCCGCGCATGAGCTGCGTGCGGCCGAGGTGAGCGCGCGCCGGGTCCAGCGCGGCGCACCACCGGCGCAGCTCCTCCGTCGGCATGTGCCGCAGGAACGACTCCAGCGCCTCCCGGCGCCGGGGGTCGAGCGCGGGCTCGTGGAAGAGCGTGCCGAAGAGCGCGCGCAGGTAGAAGCCCGTGCCGCCGACGATGAGCGGCTCGAGGCCTGCGGCCTGCGCGTGCGCGATCCACCGCTCTGCGTCGTCGGCCCACGCCGCGGCGGAATACCGCTGCGCCGGGTCGAGCACGTCGATGCCGAAGTGCGGCACGGACAGCCGCTCCTGGTGCGTGGGCTTGGCGGTGCCGATGTCGAAGCCGCGGTACACCTGGCGCGAGTCGGCGCTGATGATCGCCGCGCGATGCCGTTGCGCGAGCCACAGCGCGACGGCGGACTTGCCGGCGGCGGTGGGGCCGCAGATGACGCGGATGCTACTGCCGGCCAAAGCGGCGCTCGAGTTCGTCCCACGACAGCTGCACGATCGTCGAACGGCCGTGCACGTCGTGCGCGGGGAGCGTCGTGCGCGCGAGGGCGATGAACAACGCGCGCATCTCGCCCGGCGACAGCTCGTCGCCGGCCTTGATCGCGGCCTTGCAGGCCACCGTGGCCGCGAGCCGTTCGTGGCCCTGCGCCACCGCGGCGAAGCGATCCCCGGTGAGGGCGTCCAAGGTGTCGCGCAGGCAGCGCTCGGGATCGAACCGCGGGTGCGGCATCGGCACGCTGCGCACGATGACGGTGTGCCCGCCGAACCCCTCGATCTCGAAGCCGAGCGTCTCGAACGCGGCGCGGTGCTCCTCGAAGGCCTCGGCCTCGGTGGGCCCAAGGTGGAGCGTGAGCGGGAACAACAGGCGCTGCGACGGCGATTCGCCGCGCGTGAGCGCCCCCATGAATTGCTCGAACAGCACGCGCTCGTGCGCCGAATGCTGATCAATGAGCACGACGCCGCCGTCGCCCTCGAACATGATGAAGGTGCGACGCAGCTGGAGCAGCGGCGGCACGACGATCTCCGGCTCCACGGGCGGAACCGGGGTCGGCGACGAAACGTCGCCGACCGCCACGTCGGCCGCGGCCCCGGCGAAGAGCCCCTCGGGCTCCGGCGGCGCGGCACGCAACGTTTCCACGTCCACCTGCGGCACGGGGCGCGCCATGGGCATGAAGTTGAATGCGGGGCGCCCGATGGCGGCGCCGGCATCCAGCGTGCCGATGGCGCGGCGCACCGCCTGCTCCACCGCGCGCTCGACGAACCAGCGGTCGCGGAACCGCACCTCGGCCTTGGCGGGGTGCACGTTCACGTCCACCGCGTCAGCGGCGACGCGCAGCTCGAGGAGCAGCGTGGGACGGACGCCCGCCGGGATGGTGGACCGGTACGCCGCCTCGGCAGCGCGCACGATGCCGTTGTCGCGCACGGGGCGGCCGTTCACGGTGATGAAGACGCGGCGTCCCGCCGTGCCGACGTCAGCGGGACGCTCGACGAGGCCGCTCACGTGCGTGGTGCCCGATACGTCGTCCACGTCGAGCAGCCGCTCCGCGAACGCGCCGCCCCAGAGTGCCGCCAGCCGCGCCCGCAGCGATGACGCCGCGGGCAGCGACATGACCTG
>DASZRI010000414.1:0-10785 GCA_035549215.1 Gemmatimonadaceae bacterium
GATCGTCACCGTGGACGGCAACCTGGGGATCGTGACCGGCGCGAGCGGCGGCACGGGCAAGGTGGTCGTGTCGGCGCGCGGACTCAGCGACACGGTGAGCATCCCCGTCGCCGGCCCGGTGAACACCAGCATGTCGCTCAACCTGCTGACCGTCGAGAAGCTGCCCAACGGCACGCAGCAGTTCAGCGTGTCCGGCGGCAACCCCGGGCCGTACCTCTGGTCGGTGAACGGGGTGGATGGCGGCAGTACGACGTTCGGCACGATCGACGCGAATGGCTTCTACACGGCGCCTGCCGCCGTGCCCAGTCCCGCGTCGTTCCCGGTATGCGCGCGGCGCCAGGCGGCGCCGAGCGAGCAGGCGTGCGCCACGGTCACCATCCAGCCGGTGCCGACGAGCGGCGGCGACGTCGTGGTGATCAACGACCTGAACACGTTCGACAACGGCGCGGCCGCAGACCCGAACAACATCAGGTTCTACCAGAACCTCGTGACGTTCACCGGCAGTGGCACTCGTGCGCGCGGCCACACGGTGCTCGTGCATCGTGGCCACAACCCGGCCTGCGACTGGGAATGCGACCCGTCGAACTGGGGCACGTTCGAGTCCACGATGGCCGGGCAGGGCTACACCGTGGTGGACGGCGACGACAATTCCACGCCGCTGCTCAGCATCGACCCCGACGTCAAGCTGCTCGTCCTGGCACTGCCGACGGCCTCCTACACGTGGCAGGAAATCAACGCCATCAAGGCCTTCTCGGCCGCAGGCGGCCGCGTGCTGTTCATCGGCGAGTGGGATGGGTATTACGGGTACGGCATCCAGGTCGAGAACGACTTCCTGGGGAGCATGGGCGCCGTGATGCGGAACGTCAGTGGCGCCGTTGACTGCGGATACAACGCCATCTCGCAGTCGGCCATCCACCAGCACCAGATCACGGGCGGGCTCACCGATCTCACGGTCGCGTGCCTCTCGATCGTGCAGCTCGGCCCCAACGACTTCTCGCTGATCGACTGGAATCCGGCCGATCCACAGTCGCCGCCGGGACTGGATCAGTCGCAGCGCTACGCGCTGATGGCCGTGGCCAAGGTGGACCTCACGCCGCTGCCGCCGGTGACCAACCGTGCGCCGACGCTGCAGCGCAGCGCGCCGACGCCCGCGCCACGCCAGGTGGATCCGAACATCCACTCGTGGGGCATCGGGCCGGCCACGCCGCCCAAGCCCTGACGGACACCGGAGCACGCGAAGCACAGCGGGGCGGCCAAGCATGCGTGGCCGCCCCGTTCTGCGTTCCTCTGTGCGGCGCCACGCAACCGGCCGCCGCCCCGCCCCATTCACTACCGCACGCCGCTTACGTCGCCAGCCGTTCGGCCACCACCTCGGCGATGTCCACCACGTTCACGCTCGCGTCGCGCGATTTCACGCTGTCGTTGATCATCGTCATGCAGAAGGGGCACGCCAGCGCGATGGTGTCGGCGCCCGTGGCCAGCAGCTCCTCGGTGCGTTCGGCGTTGATGCGCTTGCCCGTCTTCTCCTCCATCCACATGCGGCCGCCCCCGGCGCCGCAGCACAGCCCGCGGTCGCGATGGCGCGCCGGCTCCACCAGGTTCACCACCGGCAGCGCGCGCCGGATGGTCTCGCGCGGCGCATCGTACACGTCGTTGTAGCGGCCCAGGTAGCAGGAGTCGTGGTACGCGACGGTGAGCGCCTTCCCTGCCTCCGACTGCAGCGGCACGCGGTTCTCCTGCAGCAGCCGCTCGATGAACGTCGAGTGGTGGATGACCTCGTAGTTGCCGCCGAGCTGCGGGAACTCGTTCCCGATCTGGTGGAAGCAGTGCGGGCAGCTCGTGACGATCGTCTTCACTTCGTAGCGGTCGAGCGTCTCGATCGCGTTCTTCGCCAGCATCTGGTAGAGGTATTCGTTGCCCATGCGGCGCGCGGGATCGCCGTGGCAGCTCTCCTCCTGGCCCAGGATGGCGAAGTCGATGCCACACGCCTTGAGGATCCGCGCGAACGCCACCGTCGTCTTCTTCGCGCGGTCGTCGAACGAGCCCATGCACCCGACCCAGAACAACACGTCGGGGCGGCGGCCCGCGGCGAACGCCTCGGCCATCGTCGTGATCTCGAGTCCCTCGGCCCACTGCGCACGGTCGGCCGGGCTGAACGCCCACGGCGACCCGTTGCGCTCCATCGACTCGAACGCGGGCTGCAGCTCCTCGGGAAAGCGCGACTCGCTGAGCACCAGGTAGCGGCGCATCTCGTTGATGATGCCGAGCTGGTCGATGGACACCGGGCACTCCTGCACGCACGCGCGGCAGCTCGTGCACGCCCAGAGTTCCTCCTCGGTGATGAAGCTGTCCAGCAACCGGTGCTCCGTCAGCTCGGCGGACGGCGACGCACCCGCGGTGCCCAGCTCCATGGTCCGCTGGCGCGTGTTGATGACGATCTTGCGCGGGCTGAGCAGCTTGCCGGTCAGGTTCGCCGGGCACGCCGCGGTGCAGCGGCCGCACTCGGTGCACGAGTAGCCGTCGAGCAGGTTCTTCCACGTGAGGTGCTCGACGTCGGCGGCGCCGAACTGCTCCACGTCGGCCTCGAGGTCCATCAGCGGCATCACGCCCTTCTGCCCCGGGCCGCTGGTGTTCGAGAAGAACACGTTGAACAGCGACGTCACCACGTGCAGGTGCTTGGAGTACGGCAGGTAGTTCAGGAAGGTGAGCACGAGCAGCACGTGCAGCCACCAGTTGACGCGCGACGCGTCGTGCGCGGCGCCCTGCGGCACCGACGCGAAGATGGCGGCCACCGCCCGCGAGAAGACCTTCTCCGGCCCCAGCGATCCCGGCTCCGCCACGCCGGCAAGGCCGTTCATGAGCAGCAGCGTGAGCATCAGGCCGCCGATCATGCCCAGGATGAAGTACGCGTCGCCGTGGTGCGTCTCGTCGCCGTCCAGGCGGCGCGGGTGCAGCACCAGCCGCCGGAAGAACGCGAAGCCGATGGCGCCCAGGACGAGCAGCGCGAACGCGTCCTGCGAGAACGAGTAGAGCTGGTACAGCGGGTGCGGCAGGAACAGGTCGTACGAGAAGCGCGGCCACACGCCCGTGACCAGGATCTCGATCGTGCCCGCGGTGAGGACCAGGAAGCCCCAGAAGATCCCCGCGTGCATCGGCCCGGCGATCGGGTCGCGCATGATCTTCGTCTGCGCGATGCCGATCTTCAGCACGTTCCACGCGCGCTGCCACGGGTGGTCCCAGCGCGGCTCGAAGCGAGCCATGCGCATGTAGCCCACCAGCCGCTGCACGTTGTACGCGAAGAACCCGGCGGCGAGGGTGAGGATGAAGACGAAGGTGACGCTTTCCCCGGTCATGGACACTCCGGACGACGTTCAGGGCGAGGACTCGCGCGGAAACTAGCCCGGTTCGCCCCCGCAAAACAAGAATGAGGCGCCGATGGGCGCCTCATTCCGTCACGCTGTCAGTGATCCGCCGACGCTCAGTGCGACTGCCGCGCCGCACGCACGGCCTGCGTGAGCACGGGCAGGATCTCGAGCACGTCGCCCACGATGCCGTAGTCGGCGATCTTGAAGATCGGCGCCTCGGCGTCCTTGTTGATCGCGACGATCGTGCGCGAGGTGCGCATGCCGGCCAGGTGCTGGATCGCACCCGAGATGCCGCACGCCACGTACAGGTCCGGGCTCACCAGGCGGCCCGTCTGGCCGATCTGGTCGCTGTGCGGGCGCCATCCGTCGTCGGTCACGGCGCGCGTGGCACCCACCGCCGCGTTGCCGAACGCGTCCGCCAGGTCCTCCACCAGCTTGAAATTCTCCGCCGCCTTGAGCCCGCGGCCACCGGAGATGATCACCGGCGCCTCACCCAGGTCGAGCTTGGTGCTCGTGCCGGCGAACACTTCCGTGACCTTCACGCGCGACGCCGCCGGGTCGGACGCCGGCGCCACCGCCTGCGTGGCCAGCGGGCGCGCATTCACCGACGGCGTCACCGCGCTCGGCCGCACCGACACCACCACCGGCGCACCGGTGAGCACCAGCGTCGTGATCACCTTGCCGGTGTACGTCGGATGCTTCACGCGGATCGTGTCGCCCGCGGCCTCCACCGACGTCACGTCGCCGGCCAGCGGAGCGTCGAGCTTCGCCGCGACGCGCGGGGCCAGGTCCTTGCCCTGCGCCGACGCGCTCATCACCACCGCGCGATAGCCGCCGTCCTTCGCCCTGGCGGCAATCGTCGCCGACATGGACTCGGCGTCGGCCTTGTCGTAGGCCGCGTGCTCGCAGACCAGCACCTGGTCCGCGCCATGCTGCGCCACCGCCTCGACCTTGCCGCCGATCCCCGCGGGCCCGAACACCAGCGCATGCACCTGCGCGCCGGTCGCGTCGGCCAGCGCGCGCGCCGCCGTCACGGCTTCCAGCGCCACCTTGCGCAGCTCGCCGCCGCGCGTCTCCGCAACTGCCAGGATGTTCGCCATCAGAGCACCTTCGCTTCGGTCTGGAGGAGACGGACGAGCTCCGGCACGGCAGCCGGGCCTTCACCCAGGATGCGGCCGGGCGGACGCTCCGACGGCAGCTCCATCTTCTCCACCGTCATGCGCACCGCGCCGAGCTGGGCCGGCTTCACGTCCAGCGGCTTCTTCTTGGCGGCCATGATGCCCTTGAGCGACGGATAGCGCGGTCGCGCAATGCCTTCGTCAATCGAGATCACCGCAGGCAGCGGGAACTCGAGCACTTCGGCAGCACCCTCGAGCTCGCGGCGCGCCGTCGCCTTGCCGTTCGCCACGTCGAGCTTGGACGCGGCGTTCAGGCAGGGGAGCCCGAGCAGTTCGGCCGTCATCGCGCCCACGGAGCCGTGCGACGAATCGAGCGCGTGCTTGCCGAACAGGATCAGGTCGTAGCCGCCGTCCTTGAGCTCGGCGGCCAGCGCCTTGGCGATCGCCAGGCCGTCCATGGGCACCGTGTCGGACTTGAGCTGCACGCCGCGGTCGGCACCCATGCTCAGCGCCTTGCGGATGGTCTCCTGCACGGTGTCGGGACCGAGGCAGACGACGACGGTCTCGCCGGAGCCGGCGGCCTCGTTCATCTGGAGGGCGGCCTCGACGGCGTAGGAGTCGAAGTCGCTGATGTCGAACTTGAGCCCCGTTTCGTCCACGGCGTTGCCGCTCGGGGCAATCTTGAAGCGCGATTCCATGTCGGGGACGCGCTTGATGCAGACGGCAATTTTCACCGTCGGGCCTCGCATGTGAAAAGATTCACATACAAGATAGCCCCCGGGGACGCCCGTTCAAGCGGGATTCCCCGGGGGCCTCGTGCGGCGTCCGTGCGCTACGGGCGCCCGCGTCCCGGCAGGAAGCCCGTGACCGGCTGCCAGGACGAACCGGACGGCACACTCGGCGCGCCCGGGGCGCGCTGCCCAAGGGCCGGCGCCGTGGACGGGGCGCGCTGCGGCGACGCGCAGCTGCTGCGCGCCGACGTGGTCGCCGTCTCGTAGAAGGTGATCGGCATGGCCGTGGTCACCTGGAGTGCGGCCACCAGGGTGTCCACGCCGGCGGCACTGGACAGGCGGTAAGACACCGCCGAGTAGCCCAGGGAGTCCGTGGTCAGCGACGCGGGGCTGGAATTCGCCGAGCCCGGCCCGCCCACCTGCTGCCAGGTCACCGTCACGCCGCTCACGCCGTTGCCAAAGGCGTCCGTGGCCTGGACCACCAGCGGCACCTTGAGCGTGGCACACGCCGTGTCGGCCTGGCCGTTGCCCGAGACGTAGAGCAGATGAGACACCATGCCGGCCGTCGCCGTCGCCGTCACCGACGCGGTGAGCGATCCCGCCGACGCCGTGAAGCGCTGCGGGCCGACGAGTCCGCCGAGCGTCATCGTCGTTGCGGCGGTGCCCGTGGTGCCCGTGGTGGCCGTGGTCGGACTCACGCTGCCGCCGCCCGTCGCCGCGGCGAAGGCGACGGTCACGCCGCTCACCGGATTGCCAAGGACGTCGGTGGCCTTCACCTCGAAGCGCGCAGGGAGCACGCTGCCGGCGACGCCGGACTGCGCGTCGCCGCTCACCACCTGCAGGTTGGCCGGCCCGCGCTGGAATGCGACCGCGGTGAACAACACGCTCGACGTCGTGCCGTTGAGCGTCGCGCTCACGGCGTCGGTGCGCGGCACCTTGCTGAGCGTATAGGTGACACTCGCCTGGCCGGACGCGTCAGTGGTGCTGCTGGTGCCGGAGAGCGTGCCCTGCGCGCCGCCGACGATGGACCAGTTGACGGTCGCGCCTGGCGCCGCGTTGCCAAAGGCATCGGTGACCTTGACGACGAACGGCTGGAGCGTGCGGCCCACGCTGTCGCTCTGCGCGTCGCCGCTCACCTTGGCGATCGTGGTGGCAACCGCCGTGGCGGTCGCGTTCGCGGTGACCGTGGAAAGGCCGGTGGCCGACGCGGAGAATCCCTGCGCGCCCGTCTTGGTGCCGAGCGTCGCGCGCGCGGTGGCGCGGCCGTTGGCGTCCGTCACCGCCTGCGCCGGCGTGATGGAGCCGCCGCCCGTGGTCGAGAAGTTGACCGTGACGCCGGAAACCGGGCCATCCACGCCGTCGGCCTCGACGACGATGGGCTGCGGCAGCGGCGAGCCCGCGGGCGCGGACTGCGCGTCACCGCTGACCAGCGTGAGCTTCGTGGCCACCGGGCTCAGGGTGAGCGTGGTGGATCCCGCGACTCCGCCCAGCGTCGTGGCCGTGACGGTCACGGTGCCGCGCTTGCCGGCGCCCGTGAAGGCACCGCTCGCCTCGGCGATGGTGCCGAGCGTGTTGTCCGACAGGGACCAGCGGAGCGGGACCCCGGGGATCGAGGCGCCCGAGGCGTCAGTCACCGTCGCGGTGAATGCCTGCGTCCCGTTGGCGGGAATGGTGGCGTTCGCCGGGGCGACGGTGATGCTGCGTGCCGTGGCGCCCGGCCCGACGTAGGCGACGGCGACCGTCGGCGCCTGGGTCTTCCGGTTGTCGGCGTGAACGGTGATCGGCGACGAGCCGTGGTACAGCACGACGCCGCTGCTCAGCAGGTCCACCGTGGCGAGCAGGTCTTCCGAGCTGGCCTGCAGCGTGATCTCGAGCGAGATGGCGACGGAATCGGCGCCGGCCGGAATGGCGATGATCTCGTCCGCAAGCGGCTTCGTGGACGGCGGGCGCGTGAGCACGATGTGGATGTGGTCCACGCTCGCGGCCGCGTCAGCGACTGCGCTGGCGAACACCGGCTGGATGGCGAGGCGCGCGTGCGCCCCGCTCCGCAGCGCCGCAGGTTCAGCGCACACCGCCAGCCCGAAGGCCGCCAGCGGCGCGAGGGCGCGCACGCGCGCCCATCCGGTTCGCACGAAGTTCACCGAGCACCGTCCGTTGGAAGGTCGAGTCCCGCCGCGCCGCCTGGTGCGGCGCGGGAGAACCTACATCATGGACCGGGAAGCCGCACGCCCGGTGTGCGGTGGGTCACTTGAAGGCGCTGAGGCCCGTGATCGCCTGGCCCAGGATGAGCGAGTGGACGTCGTGCGTGCCCTCGTACGTGTACACGCTCTCCAGGTTGGCCATGTGCCGCATGGCGCCGTACTCGGCCAGGATGCCGTTGGCGCCGAGCAGGCGGCGCGCCTCGCGCGCGATGTCGGTGGCCATGTTGACGTTGTTGCGCTTGGCCAGGGACACCTGCTGCGGCGTGTAGGTGCCGGCGTCCTTCAGCCGCCCCAGGTGCAGCGAGACGAGCTGGGCCTTCACGATCTCGGTGAGCATGTCGGCCAGGCGCTGCTGCTGGATCTGGAAGCCGGCGATCGGCCGGTCGAACATCACGCGGTTACGCGCGTACGAGAGGGCTTCCTCGTAGCAGGCCATCGCGGCGCCGATTGCGCCCCACGAGATGCCGTAGCGCGCCTGCGTGAGGCACATGAGCGGGCTCTTGAGCCCCTTCGAGGCGGGCAGGATCGCGTCGGCCGGCAGGTGCACGTCCTGGAACACGAGCTCGCTCGTGTCGCTCGCGCGGAGCGAGATCTTGCCCTTCTGGTCCTTGGCGGTGAACCCGGGCGTGCCCTTGGGGACGATGAACCCGCGGATGGACTTGTCGTCCTTGTCGCCGTTCGTCTTGGCCCACACGACCGCGATGTGCGACGTGGACCCGTTCGTGATCCACATCTTGGCGCCGTTCAGCACCCACGTGCCATCGGCCTGCTCGCGGGCCATGGTGATCATCCCTGACGGATTCGAGCCGTAGTCGGGCTCCGTCAGGCCGAAGCACCCGATGATCTCCCCTGCCGCCATCTTCGGCAGGTACTTCCGCTTCTGCTCCTCGCTGCCGAAGGCGTAGATGGGGTACATGGCCAGCGCGCCCTGCACCGACGCAAACGACCGCACGCCCGAGTCGCCGCGCTCCAGCTCCTGCATGATGAGCCCGTAGGCGACGTTGTTCAGCCCCGCGCAGCCATACTCCTCCGGCAGGTTGGCGCCGAACACGCCGAGTTCGGCCATCTCTGGCACAAGGTCCAGCGGGAAGCGGCCTTCCACGAAGCACTGGCCGATGATCGGCAGGACGCGCTCGTCCACGAAGCGGCGGACGCTGTCACGCACCGCGCGCTCTTCTTCCGAAAGCGCGCTGTCGATGGCAAAGAAGTCGGAGTTCATGGGTGGAAATCTAGCCGCGGCCGTCCGCAACGGGCGAGCGCCGGCTGCGCAGCGCGGCGGCGAGCGTGGCCGCGCTCCACGCCACGAGCACGGGGAACAGCACCTCGGCTATCCACAGCGCCGCGAGCGGCAGTTGCATGGCGGCAGCCAGCCGTCCGCCGAACGACACGATCGGCGCACCGCGTGCTGCCTCCCACGCCAGGAGCCCGAGCCAGCCGAGTCCCGCACCCCACGCCGCGGTGGCGCCCGCGAAGCGCGAGTCGAAGGCGACCGCCCCCCAAGCCAGGCCGAGCAGCGGCACCGCCCACCAGCCGAAGGCCCACGTCGCGATGGCGAAAGCAGCCGCGAGCAGCAGCGAGCGCAAGGCAAGCCGGGACATGATCAATGCCCTCCCCGCCGGCTGGCGGCGGACGCCGGCGCCAGCGTGAGCGACGCCGACAGGTGGTGCGCATCCACGCCCCCCGGATCGCGCGGCAGGTACAGCGTGTCGAGCTGGCCGGCCAGCCAGCCGGGTATGCGGTTGTCATACCACGGGCTCGCCGGATTCCCGCTCTGGCCGCCGGGGTACGTGGCCCACGCGCGGATCTCCGGGCCGAGCTGCACCACCATGCGCCAGCTCGGCCCGGCGCCGCCGCCGTCCATCGCCGGGTTGAGCGTGCCGATGCCGCCGGACGTACGGAGGTTCATGTCCGAAAAGCCCGGCAGCCCGAGCAGGTGCGCGATCGGGACGCGGGCCACCGTGTCCCAGCGCCATCCGCCGTCGCGCGGCGGGCCGTAGCGCCGCGCGAGCGTGTCGTAGGCGGCGTGCAGCGCGCGGGCGATGATCGCGTCGCGGTCCTCCACCACAGTCTTGGTGCGGCGGTCGTCCCACCACGTGCTCGCGGGCTGCGCCATCGCCTCGAGCGTGACGTCCCACGATGGGAGCGCCACGCGGCGCTCGGTGCCGTCGTCGAGTTCGTCCCACAGGTCGCGGCGGATGTTGCGCAGCGCCTGCTCGAACAGCGCGGCCCCGCGATTGTCATGCGTGTACCGCATGTCCCAGGCGGCCAGGATGCGCCCCGCGGCGCGCAGCGTGGAATCGGCGTGGCCGGCGGAGTCGGCGTGCCGCACCGCGCCCAGCAGGTAGGGCATGAACAGCTCGGCGCGCTCGCTGCCGGGATCCACCTGGAAGCGGCGCATGTCGTCCACCGTCACCTGCGAATCGGCGCGCAGCAGGCGATTGATCTGCATCGCGCGCCACGGCTCGAACGAGCGGTCGTCGCCCTGGTACGCCGGCGCCACGCGCGGATCGATGGGCTGCTGGTTGGCAGAGGCAAGGTATCCCTGCGCCGGGTTGAACGCCTGCGGGTACTGCGACACGGGCCAGAAGCCCGTCCAGTCGCTGGCGCTCGACGATCCGTCGAAGATCGTCATGCCGTCGGTGCCCCGCGGCCGCAGCGGGATGTGGCCGGTGGAGCGAATGGCGATGGTCCCGCCGCGGTCCGCGGCGATGATGTTCTGCGCCGGCACGAAGAAGTACGCGGCGAGCGAATCCAGGAATGCGCGCGCACTCGTGGCTTCGGCGCCGGCGATCAGCGCCTGCACGTCGTGCGAGGGCTCGAGCGCGGTCCACCGCATGCTCAGCCAGTCGCGTCCCCGCCTCGAGAGCGGGCCGCGGCGCGTGAAGCGCAGCGTGTCCACGTGGACGACGTTGCCCGAAGGATCGCGGTAGGGCTCCACGCGCTGCTCGATCGGCAACCATGCGCCGTCCACGCGGTACTTCGTGGGATGCAGCGTGTCGTCCACCGTCTCGCGGTAGAAGTCCATCACGTCCGCACCCGTGTTCGTGAACGACCACGCAACATCGCGCGTGAAGCCGAGCACGACGCCGGGCAGCCCCGCGATGCTGACGCCGTATTCGTCGAGCTGCCCCGGCACGACGAGGTGGACTTCGTACCAGATGCTGGGCAGCGTGAGGTCGAGGTGCGGGTCGCCGGCGAGCAGCGCAAGGCCGTCGCGCGTGCGCGAGGGCGCCACCGCCCAGTTGTTGCTCGCAAAGTGCGTGGGATCGCCGGTCGTCCCGATGCCGAACGCACTTGCGACGGCCAGCAGGCGGCGCGCCGCCGTGTCAGGCGTGCCCGGAGGCGGCAGTGGCGCAAAGTCGAAGCGCTC
>DASZRI010000415.1:0-6316 GCA_035549215.1 Gemmatimonadaceae bacterium
ACATCGCGATCACCGGGACGAACGGCAAGACGACGACCACGGCGCTCACTGCGCACCTGCTGCGTGCGCTGCGCCTGCGCGCGGAGGCGGCAGGGAACATCGGGACGCCGCTGGCGGCCGTGGCCGGCTCGCGCGAGCCGCCGCCCTGGGTGGCGCTCGAGATCTCGTCGTTCCAGCTCCACGACACGCCGAGCATCAATCCCGATGTCGGGATCCTGACCAACCTGTCGCCCAACCACCTCGATCGCTATCCGAGCGTGGAGGCGTACTACGGCGACAAGGCGCTGCTCTTCCGCAATGCGTCGGCCGCCAGCTCGTGGGTGTCCAACCTCGACGACGCGGATTCGCGGCCCATGGTGGCCGGCGTCCCGGGCGTGCAGGCCGACTTTTCCGTGGCGCAGCGCGCGGATGCGTGGTACGACCGCGAGCGTGACCAGCTCGTCGTGCTCGGGGTGCCGCTCCTCGCGCGCCGCGAATTGCAGCTCCTGGGCGATCACAACGTGGCCAACGCGCTGAGCGCGACGCTCGCCGTCATGCTCGCCGACCCGATGCATCGCACGCCGATGGCCATCGAGCGGCTGGCGCACGGGCTGCGCAGCTTCCGCGCGCTCGAGCATCGCATCGAGACGGTCGGCGAGTTCGCCGGCGTGCAGTGGATCAACGATTCCAAGTCCACGAACGTCGCCTCGACGCTCGTGGCGCTGCGCGGGATGACGCGCCCGACCGTGGTGCTGCTGGGTGGGCGCCACAAGGGCGAGCCATACACCGCGCTCGCCGATGAACTCCGGCGCACCGGCAAGCTGGTGATTGCGTACGGCGAGTCGGCGCCGATCGTCGAGCAGGACCTGAAGGGCGTTGTCCCCGTGCTGCGGCTGGGCTCGTCGTTCTCCGACGTCATTGACGCCGCGCGCCGCGAGGCCGCGCCGGGCGACGCCGTGCTCCTGTCGCCGGCGTGCTCCAGCTATGACATGTTCGCCAACTACGAGCAGCGCGGCGCCGAGTTCAAGCGGCTCGCTGCGACGGGGCAGGGATGATCGACGCCGCGGCCGCCACGCCGGCCCGCGGCGCTGCCGCGCCCCGGCTCGGCGTGGACGTGCGCGAACGGTGGCGCATGGGCCCCGAGGCCCGTGCGCTGGTGTTCATCACCGCGGCCCTGCTCGCCTTCGGGCTGGCCGTGCTCTACAGCGCCAGCGCGATCGTGGCGATGAACGAGAACCGCTCCAGCGCGTATTACCTGATCCGACAGATCGAGGGGGCAGCGGCCGGCGTCGTCGTGTTCGCGATTGCGGCCAAGATGGACGCCGAGCTCTGGGAGAAGTGGGCGTGGCCGCTGATGTGGGTCACGATTGCCACGATGACGCTGTGCCTGGTGCTCCCCAACAGCATCGCGCCGCGCGTGAACGGTTCCAAGCGCTTCCTGTTCGGCACCTCGCTGCAGCCCTCGGAACTCGGCAAGTTCGGCGTGATCGTGTGGGTGGCGATGCTGAGCGTGAAGAAGGGCGAGCAGCTCCGGCACCTGACCAAGGGGCTCGGCCCATTCCTCCTCGTGATCGGCCTGCTCGACGTGCTGGCCGCGCTGGAGCCGGACCTGTCGGTCTCCATGCTGTACACGCTGCTCATGGGGATCATCCTGTATGCGGCGGGCGCGCGCATCGGCCACTTCGTGGTGCTCGGGATCGTCTCCATCCCGCTGCTCTGGACCAAGGCCGAGAAGCTGCAGTATGCCATGCTGCGCGTGACGTCGTTCCTGGATCCCGGGGGGGCGCCGGCGGCGGTGAACTTCCAGTTGCACCAGTCGTTGATTGCCGTCGGCTCGGGGCGGCTCTTCGGCGTCGGGTTCGGGGAAGGGCGCCAGCAGTACGGGTTCCTGCCGTTCCCGTACAGCGACTTCATCGCCAGCAACATCGGCGAGGAGTGGGGCTTCGTTGGCCTGGCGGCGATCACGCTCGCCTTCGCCGCGTTCGGGCTCTTCGGCTTCCGCATCGCGCGCAACGCGCGCACGCCGTTCCTCAAGCTGGTCGCGGTCGGGCTCACCTTCGTCACGGTGCTCACCGCGCTGCTGCACATCGGCGTGGTGGTCGGACTGCTCCCCACCACGGGGCTCACGCTGCCGTTCGTCTCGTACGGGCGCTCGAACCTCGTCCTCACCCTGTTCACGACGGGCGTGCTGGTGAACATCGGCAGCACGCGCGAGCGCGTGTACGGCGAGCGCGCCACCGACCCGCTGTCCCGGTAGCGTCGCGTGCGCGTGATCCTGGCCGGTGGCGGCACCGGCGGCCACCTGTACCCGGCGCTCGCCATCGCGCGGGCCCTCGTGAAGCTCGATCCCTCGGTCGAGCCGTTCTTCATCGGTGCCCACCGGGGCATCGAGCGCGACGTGCTCCCCACGACCGGCTTCCCGTACGCGCTGCTCGACCTGCACCCGCTGTACCGGCGCACGCCGTGGAACAACTGGAAGACGATCGTTGGTGCCGTGCGCGCATGGCGCCGCGTCGCGCGCCTGGTGCGGGAGTCGCCGCCGGCCGTCGTCGTTGGCACCGGCGGCTACGCGTCCGGCGTGATGATGGCGTACGCGGTGCGGCATCGCATCCCGCTCGTGCAGCAGGTGGGCGACAGCTTTCCGGGGCTCACGGCGCGCCGGTTCAGCCGCTGGTCACGCGAGGTCTACCTCACCTTTCCCGAGGCCGCGCGCTTCCTCAGCGCGTCTGCGCCCGGCGCACTCGTGGACACTGGCGCGCCGATCGAGCCGCCTTCCGTGCCGCGCCCGGAGCGCAGTGCGGCGCGCGCGGAGTGGGGATTCCCGCCAACGGGCGGGCGCGTGCTCCTCGTGACGGGCGCCAGCCAGGGGTCGCTGGCCATCAATCGCGCGGTGGCCGACTGGATTGATCGCGGGCTGCCTGACGACCTGTACGTCATCTGGATCACGGGCAAGGCCACGCATGGGCAGTTCGCCCGGTACAACGGCGGGCGCGTGCAGGTTCGCGCATACCTCTCCCCGATCGCGCCGGCCTACGCCGCCGCGGACCTCGCAGTCGCGCGCGCCAGCGCCATGACGGTGAGCGAGCTCGCCGCATGGGGCGTCCCGCCGGTGCTGGTGCCGCTTCCCACGGCCGCCGCCGATCACCAGACCACCAACGCGCTCACGCTCGAGCGTGCCGGCGCCGCGATTCACCTGCCGCAGTCGCAGCTCACCGGTGCCACGCTGGAGCAGGCGGTGCGCGGGCTGCTGGACAACCCCGCGCGCTTCGCCGCGTTGGTCGAGGGCGCGGCGCGGCGTGCGCGGCCGGACGCCGCGGCGACGATCGCGCGCCGCATCCTCGCGCTCGCGCGCACGCCCGCATCCCGCTCTTGAGCGGGTCCCGGCGCGCGCCCTATATTGCGCCCGCCTCCATGACACTCCTCGATCCCGCGGATCCGCGCCCAGTCCACTTCGTGGGAATCGCCGGCGCGGGCATGAGCGCGCTTGCCGAGCTCTTTGCGCGCCGCGGGGTGGCCGTCACCGGCTGCGACGCCCACACGGACGGCGCCCGCGATCTCCGCGCACTGGGCATCCAGCTCAGCGAGGGCCACGACCCCGCGCATGTCGAGGCTGCGCGTGCCCTGGTGGTCACGTCGGCGATGCCGAAGGCGCACCCCGAGCTCGAGCGGGCGCGCGCCCTGGGCATCCCGGTGATCCGCCGCGCCGAGGCCCTGGGCGAGGCGACCGCAGGCCACGAGCTCGTCGCCATTGCGGGCACGCACGGCAAGTCCACGACCTCCGTGATGACCGCCGAGGCGCTCGCTGCGGCAGGGCGCGATCCCACGGCGCTCGTCGGCGCGCGCGTCAGCGCGTGGCACGGCAACCTGCGCGCCGGCAATGACGCGCTCTACGTGGTGGAGGCGGACGAGTATGACCGCTCGTTCCTCGCGCTCACGCCCACCATCGCCGTGATCAACAACGTCGAGGCGGATCACCTCGACATCTACGCTGACCTGGCCGACATCCGCGGCGCATTCGCGCAGTTCGCGCGCGGGGCCCGCGTCATCCTCCTCGGCGCCGACGACGCCGGCGCGAACACGATCCCCACGCCGAGTACGGCCGAAGTCATCCGCTTTGGCGTGCACTCAGCCGACGCACGGCTGCGCGCGCGCGACGTCGCCTTTCGCGACGGGGGCTCGTCATTCGCGGTGGAGTTCGACGGCGAGCACCTGGGCGGCGTGCAGCTTCGCGTGCCCGGCATGCACAACGTGCGCAACGCCCTTGCCGCCGTCGGCGCGGGGCTCGCCCTGGGGGCTCCGCTCGCCGACCTCGCGCCGGGGCTGGCGTCGTTCGCCGGCGTGGAGCGCCGCTTCCAGCGGATCGCCGATGTGCGCGGCGTCGCGATCGTGGACGACTACGCACACCATCCGACGGAGATCGTGGCCACGCTGGCGGCGGCGCGCCAGGCCTTCCCGTCGCGGCGCCTGATCGTCGCCTTCCAGCCACACCTCTATTCGAGGACGCGTGACTTCGCGACGGAGTTCGCCGAGGCACTCGGCGCCGCCGATGTCATCTTCCTGGCCGACCTGTATCCGGCGCGCGAGCAGCCGATCCCCGGCGTCTCGTCGGACCTGATCGCGAACGCGCTTGGCGCCGCCGCGCACAAGCTCGCGTGGCGCGGGCCGCGCGAGATGCTGGCGCCCGCGCTCGCCGCGGCGGTGGGGGAGCGCGACCTGGTGATCACCATGGGCGCCGGCGACATCACGCGCACCGGTCCCGAGCTCGCGCGGCTCCTGGGGGCACGGTGACCACGCCGCCCGACGACCTGGATCCGTTCGACGCGCCAGCGGACGCGCCGGACGCTGTGCCCACGGCCGGGTCCGCGGCCAGCGCGACGCGGGCGCGGCGGAAGCGCCCTGCGGCCACCGACAAGTCGGCGCGACGTCGTCGCCGCTGGAAGCAGGTGGGGATCCTCGTCCTCGTGGCGGCCGCGGCCAGCGCGCCCCTGTGGGGACGCCGCGTCCTGTCGTCCATGTCGTTCTTCCGGGTGCGGCGCGTGGCCGTGGAGGGCGCCCGCTACACGGCGCCGCGTGACATCCTGCGCCAGTTGCACGTCGATACTATGGTCTCGGTGTGGACGGACCTGGCCCCGCTCGAGGCGCGCGTCGCGCAACTCCCGGAGGTGCGCCGCGCCGAGATCCGACGTAAGCTTCCCGGTACGCTCGTCGTCAGGGTGGAGGAACGACTCCCGGTGGCGCTGGTGCCCACGCCGCAGGGACTCCGCCCGTACGACGCCAGCGGACTGCCGCTCCCGATCGATCCTTCCCAGGTCGCGGTGGACGTGCCGATCCTGACGCGCCGCGACACGACGGTGCTTCGCCTGCTGGGTGACCTGCAGGCCGGGGCACCGGGCCTGTACCAGCGAGTGAGCAGCGTGCGGCGTGACAGCGATGAACTCGTCTTCACCCTGGCCACGCTGCCCGTTCGCACGATGCCCGATGTGACCGTGTCCCGGCTGCTGGACGTGGTGCCCGTGGAGCGCGACCTCGCGCGGCGCGGGCGGCCCGTGGCCGAGCTCGACCTCCGATTCCGTGACCAAGTCATCGCCCGACTCAAATGAATCCTGATCGCCTCGTGGCCGGCCTCGACATCGGCTCGAACAAGACAACCGCCGTCATCGCGGAAGTGGTCGGCGACCTGCCGAAGCACCCGAGCATCAAGGTGCTGGGCGTGGGGCAGGCGCGCACGACGGGCATGCGCCGCGGCGTCGTTTCCGACATCGAGGAAACGACGCGCTCCATCCGCAAGGCGCTGCAGGACGCCGAGCGCATGGCCGGCGTCGAGGTGCAGGAGGTGTACGCGGGCATCGCTGGCGAGCACGTGCAGGCGATGATCAGCAAGGGCATCGTGGCCGTGGCGGGGGACGAGATTGCCCGCGGCGATGTCGAGCGCGCCAACGAGGTCGCCAGGGCGCAGGCCATTCCGCAGGACCGCGAGCTGCTGCACGCGATCCCGCAGGAATACACCGTGGACAAGAACACGGGCATCCGCGATCCCATCGGCATGACGGGCATGCGCCTGGAGACGGAGATGTACCTCGTCACCATCGGCAGCTCGCCCGCGATCAACCTGCGCAAGAGCGTGGAGCGCGCCGGGTACAAGGTGCGCGAGCTGGTACTGGAGCCGCTGGCCAGCGCCCTCGCCGTCCTCACCGAGGACGAGAAGGAACTCGGCGTCGCCCTCGTGGAAATGGGCGCGGGCACCACGGACGTCGCCGTCTTTCAGGAGGGGAAGATCCGCCACCTGGGCACGGTGCCGTTTGGCGGCAACAACGTCACGAACGACATCGTGCACGGG
>DASZRI010000416.1:0-4490 GCA_035549215.1 Gemmatimonadaceae bacterium
GCGAGTGACGTGTAGGCCTTGGCGATGTCGAGCAGCGCCGCCACGCCGACGGCGTTGTCTGCCGCGCCGTTGAAGATCTGGTCGCCCTTGAGCGACGTGTCACGGCCCAGGTGGTCCCAGTGCGCGGTGTAGATGACGTACTCGTCCTTCTTGTCCGTGCCCTCGAGCCTGGCCACGACGTTGCGCGACTTGATGTGCCGCACGTCGATCTTCACGTCGAAGTTGGCCTTGGCGTTCAGCGCGACGGGCTTGAAGTCCTTGCGGCGCGCCGCGGCGTGCAACGAGTCGAAGTTGAGCCCGGCGGCAGCGAAGAGCTGTTTCGTCTTGTCGAGCGTGAGCCACCCTTCCACCGGCACCCGCTTCTCGGCGTCGGGCGACACGACGTCGAACTGCTCGTTGGAGTTGCTCGAGCGCACGACTTCGTACGGGTAGCCCGCGGGCCCCGTCTCGTGGATGATGATCGCGGCCGCTGCGCCCTTTTCCGTGGCGATCTCGTACTTGTACGTCCACCTTCCGTAGTACGTCATCGCCTTGCCCTTGAACATCGTCGTGTCGAGCTGCGTCGTGTCCTTGGGGTCGGGCACCGGCGGGTCGTTGACGAGCATCAGGATCGTCTTCCCCTTCACGTCCATGCCCTTGTAGTCGTCCCATCCATACTCGGGCGCGACCACGCCGTAGCCGACGAAGACGACGTCGGAGTTGTCCACCTTCGTCTCGGGCCGGTTGTGGCGCGAGTTGGCGATGTAGTCGTCGGGATACTTGAGCGAGATCGTCCTGCCGCGCGCCGAGAATGACGCGGTCGGGTGCGAGAGGTAGCCGACGAGGTCGGCGTCCTGGATGTACGTGCCGTCCGGGTTCCCGGGCTTGAGGCCCATCGCCTTGAACTGCGCGGTGATGTACGCGACGGCCTTGTCCTCGCCGGGCGTGCCCGGGCCGCGGCCTTCCATGGAATCGGCGGACAGGTCCTTCGTGTGCTGCAGCAGGTCCTGGGCGGTGATGGCCTGCGCGGCCTTGGTCACGTCGGGGCCGGTGGCCGTGGAGTCGGCGGCCGCGCCGCCGCCCGGCTTGCAGGCGGAGAGTGCGGCGAGTGATGCGACGGCGAGGGATGCAGTGAGTAGGCGCACGGTGAGCTCGCGGAAGCAGGAGGACGGTGGGAAAGCAACCGCCGGAATCTTCCGGTGCGCGCGGGCGAAGGGCAAGGGTGGGGGCCTGGCCCTGGCGCGCCCGCGCGTCAGGCCGCGGGGCGCGCCGGGACCCCGCTACTCGTAGCGCAGCGCCTGCATCGGGTCCACGCGCGATGCCCGCAGCGCCGGGATGTATCCCGCCCCGAATGCCACGAGGGTCAGCATCGCTGCCGACAGCACGAGCACCGGCGGGTCGTAGCCCTTGAGCTCGAACAGGATGGACTGCGCGGCGCGGCCGAGGCCGACGGCGCCGAGGATGCCGATGAAGCCGCCGATCGCCGTCATGACGGCCACCTGCCGCAGCACGAGCGCCCGCACGCTGCCCGCGTCGGCGCCCAGCGCCATGCGGACGCCGATCTCGCGCGTCCGCTGCGCGACCGTGTAGGCGAGCACGCCGTACAACCCCACGGCAGCGAGCAGCGTCGCGAGCAGCGCGAACGCCGACGACAGCATGCCGATCATGCGGTCCAGGAAGACGTTCTCGCGCACCTGCTGCTCGAGGGTCTTGAGGTTCTCCACCGGCAGCGTCGCGTCCAGCTTCTTCATGACGGTGGGGATGCTGCGCAGCACCGGCTCGACGTTGCCGGAGGTCCGCACGTAGAACTGCAGCGACCCGAGCGTCTTGTCCTGGCGGTAGGGCAGGAAGAACACGGGCGGCACGGGGCGCTTCACGTCGCTGTACTTGGCATCCTTCACCAGCCCGACGATCTCGATGTCGAGGGAATCGCTGCGGTCGGACATGTGCTTGCCGACCGCGTCGCGGCCCAGGCCGAACTTCCTCGCGAATGCCTCGTTGACCACGGCCACGCGAGGCGCGCCAGCCGCGTCGGCGGCCGTGAAGTCGCGCCCGGCGAGCAGGGGCATCCCGATGACGTGGAAGTAGTCCGGGCCCACGACATTGTAGCGGGAGTCCGCGTCCGTGTCGGCGTCGCGGTGGAAGCCCTCCACGTGCACGTCGTTCCCCCAGTTGCTGTTCGCGACCAGGGGGACGAGCGCGGCGGTGACACCGGTGACGCCCGGGATCGCGGCCAGCTCGTCGGTGGCGCGCGCGAAGAATACCTGGGAGCGATCCGGGGTGTAGCCATTGAGCTCGGGCGACACCCCGAACGTCACCAGCCGCTCGGTGCGGAACCCGAGGTCCACGCGGCTCACGTTCGCCAGGCTGCGGATGAAGAGGCCGGCCGAAATGAGCAGCGCCATCGAGAGCGAGATCTGCGCCGTGACGAGCGACGTGCGGAACCGGGCCGCGCCGCGCGTGCCGCTCAGCTTGCCGGAGTTGTTCCGCAACGCGGTCACCAGGTCGGGGCGCGTGCTCTGCAGGGCGGGGAACAGCCCGAACGCGATGCCGGTGGCGAAGGACAGCGCGGCCGCGAACCAGAGGACGGACGCATGCAGCTGCAGGTGCAGCGCGCTCGCGGCGGACGGCGGCATCATGCTCGCGATCGCCACCAGGGTGACGCGCGCCACGGCAATGCTCGCCACGCCGCCCATCAGCGCGAGGAGCACCGACTCCGCCAGGAGTTGCGCGACGATCTGCGCGCGGCGCGCGCCGAGCGACAGGCGCACCGCCATTTCCATCTCACGTCCCGTGGCGCGGACCAGGAGCAGGTTCGCGATGTTGGCGCAGGCAATCAGGAGCACGATGCCGGTGGTGCCGAACAGCAGCGCCAGCGGCGTGCGCGCGTTCTTGTCGAGCGACGTCTGGCCGCGCCGGCCTTCCGAGACGACGAGGGGCTTGGCCTTGAACTGCGCCATGGTCGCCTCGCTCATCCCCTGCTGCAGCGGCGCCTCGACGTCCTGGATGATGGGATGGTAGATGCCGTTCAGCGCCGAGCGCGCCTGGTCCAGGGTCACGCCGGGCTTGAGGCGCCCGAACGCGTACACCCAGTAGCTCTTCCGGTTCTCAAAGGCCTGGAAGTGCGTGTCCACCACGCCGCGCATCGTGATCGGGATGAAGAGGTCGGGCTGGCTGCCCAGCGTCGTGCCGTCAAAGTCTTTCGGCCCCACGCCGACGATGGCAAACGGGTGGCCGTTGACGAGGATCGTCTGCCCGACGACGGACGGGTCGCCTCCCAGCGACGACTGCCAGTACGCGTAGCCGAGCACGGCCACTGCGCCGGCGCCGATGGCCTGGTCGTCGTTCGGCGTGAGCAGGCGTCCCGCCGCGGGCTGAATGCCGAGGACCGGGAAGTACGAGCCGGACACGAGCAGCCCTTCCGTGCTGATCGTCTGCCCGTGAAAGGCGATGTTCGCGCCGAAGCCGCGATGCGCCGCGAGCCCCGTGAGCACGGACTGCTGTCGCTCGAGATCGCGGTACATCGGGTAGCTGAGCACCACGTCGCATTCGCCCGCCTGCCCGCAGGAAGTGCTGCCGGGCTTCGGCCCGGGCGCCGCAAGGTTGATCAGCTCATCCGGGTGTGCCACCGGCAGCGGACGCAGCAGCATCTCGTCGAAGATCGAGAAGATCGCCGCGTTGGCGCCGATGCCGAGCGCCAGCGACACCACGGCAACGGCGGTGACGAACGGCGACTTGAAGAGCGTGCGAAGTGCGAGGCGGAGACTAGGCATGCGGGAAGCGAGGCCGGGGACGTGTTTCCCGTCGCAGCACGGGGGTGGATTCCAGGATTGGACAGCGACAATGCGCCATCGGTTTGCAAGCCCTGCTCCCTACGCCCGCACGTCGCGTGGGGTTTCCGCGCCGCGCATGCGGCGCGGAACCCCGTGTCACTGCACGCCCGCAGCCCTGCTGTACGTGAACGGGACCCGCTGCCCTGCGGGGCACGCTACGCACGCGCGCGGCAGCGTCACCATCCGCGTAATGCGGTTGTGGCGCACCCGCAGCGTGTCCGCGTAACCGCTGTCGGGCGGGACGGAGATCCAGTTCCACGCAACGGCCAGGCTGGCGCCCTGTTGCCGGAAGTAGCCACCCGACCACTCGCCCCATTCAGACAGGTCTTCCTGCGCACCGGGGGGCTGTTCGCCATCGCGGTACCAGTGGAAGTACGACAGCCGCCCGTCGACGCCAAAGCGCACGGTGTCGGCCACGAGCCAGCGACGCAGCCGCGTGCCGTCGTTGGGGATCGTGTAGTCGAGCAGCAGGAAGGGCGACGGCGCGCCGTTCACCGCCGTGAGCACGTACGTCGCGCCGCCCACGGCCTGTGCGCGCTCGGCGGGCGACTCGAGTGTCCCCGGTGCCGCAGCGAACGCTCCGCTCACGGACACCTTCGCCGTGCGCACCGTCGTCATCGAGGAGCACTCGGCCGAGAGCGTGAAGCGCCCGGAGATGCGCGTCGTCGAAACGTGGTC
>DASZRI010000417.1:0-10134 GCA_035549215.1 Gemmatimonadaceae bacterium
CGCGCGACGCCGGGGCGCCCGCGGTGCGGGCCTACCCGCAGTTCTGGGGCATGGGGCCGCACGACCCGCGCATGCGCGAGCTGGCGGTGGCGTGCGGCGCGCAGCGACTTGCCCTGCTGCTCACGGTGAAGTTCGAGGACGTGCGCCAGCGCCACCCGATGGACGTCGCCGGCGACCTCACCGCGGCGGCCGTGCGCGCCCTCGCGCGCGCCGGCGAGGACGTGCGGCTTGTCGTCACCGCGGCGGGGCGCGACTTCATCGAGGAAGTCCACTGGGGGCTGACGCCGCAGGAGCAGGAGCGCGTGCTGTGGGACATCTCCTGGATCTGGGGGCCGCCGGAGGATCACCTGTCGAAGCTCTTCCGCACGATCGGCGCGTCCCGGTTCGCGTATGGCACGCACTGGCCGCTGCGCCTCACGCAGAACCCGCGCTCCAACCTCGACCTGCTTGCGGACGACGTCGCGGGCGCGGTGCTGGGCGATCCGGAGCAACTGTGGAGGTGATAGCCGACTGATCTTCTCGGTTATCTCGCGGTCGCATCACACGTGATCGGCGACTAATTTCTTCAGCACCAATACTTGCGCGCGGTCTGGGTTGACGAGAAATTCCCTCCGCGATTGCGCGCTTGTGAATTTGTTCACAAGTCCTTTGTCACGCTCTTCCACTCGCACCATTCCCCGATGACCAAGCGAAGGAAGTGGACCGCCATTCCGGGGCTGATCGCTCTCGCCGCCGGCGCCGTCATTCTCTCCGCGTACAGCGGCGCGTCCTCCTCGCAGAACAGCTCGCCGACGCAGCCCATCGCGTTCCCGCACTCGGTGCACGCCGGCAAGCTTGGCATCAACTGCCTCTACTGCCATTACACCGCCAACAAGTCGATGGACCCGGGCCTCCCCGCGGTCTCGACCTGCATGGGCTGCCACACCGTCATCGGGCCGGACCGTCCCGCCAGCGACCTGGGCCCCGCGCGCAAGAGCGCCGGCATCCAGAAGCTCTGGGAGTACGCCGGCCTCTCCGGCAAGCCCGCGCGCCCCATCCCGTGGCAGCGCATTCACAAGGTGCCCGAGTACGTGCACTTCCCGCACATGCGCCACGTCAACGCCGGCGTCACGTGCCAGACCTGCCATGGCCCCATCCAGACGATGGACAAGGTCTACCAGTACTCGTCGCTGAACATGGGCTGGTGCGTGAACTGCCACTTGCAGGGCTACGACCCGAAGGTCGGCAACGAGCTGGCCTCGATGGTCGCGGACGGGAAGGGCGGTGCCGTGCTCCCCGCCGGCTACAAGGTGCCCAGCACCGAGACGCCGGCCACGGAGCGGAAGAAGGCCCGCTACGACTGCGCGAACTGTCACTACTGAGCGACGCGTGATCCCTTGCCTTCGCACCCTTGCCTGGAGTGGCGCACATCCCGTGCGCCCTCCGTTCGCCGTTTGAGGACCACCGCATGAGCAATCCCTCGGAGCCGAAGACGGGCGTCAAGCGCCGGGACTTCCTGAAGGTCCTGGGCGCCGGGAGCGCCGCCGTCGGCACCATCGCCTGCGCGCCTGAGAAGGCCGGCAAGCTGATCCCGTACCTCGTCTCCCCCGACGAGACGGTGCCCGGCGTCTCCACCTACTACGCGACGACGTGCCGCGAGTGCGCTGCCGCCTGCGGCATCATCGCCGAGACGCGCGATGGCCGCACCACCAAGCTCGAAGGCAACCCGGAGCACCCGCTCAACCGCGGCGCGATCTGCGCGCGCGGCCAGTCGGCGCTCCAGGCGCTCTACAACCCCGATCGCCTGCGCACGCCGCTCATGAAGAAGGGCGGCGCCTGGCAGCAGGTCTCGTGGGACGAGGCGCTCAGCACGCTGGGCCAGAAGCTCGGCGAGGCCCGCAGCCGCAACACGGCCGGCAACGCGATCTTCATCAACCAGCACGAGAGCGGCAGCTTCCCGGCCTTTCTCGACCAGTGGCTCGCGGCGTTCGGCATGAAGCCCCACCTGAGCGTGGACTTCGAGGCGGACGACGCGGCGATCGAGGCGAACCGCAAGAGCTATGGCGTGGCCTGGCCGCGCCTCAGCTTCGGTGACGCCAGGCTGATCGTCTCCTTCGGCGCCGACTTCCTGGACAACTGGGGCGCGGTCGTCCCGCAGCAGCTCGACTTCGCCGAGGCCCGCGCCAAGCTCGAGGGCGCGCCGCGCTTCGTGTACATCGGCCCGCGCCGCTCGCTCACCGGCCTGAACGCGGACCAGTGGGTGGCCTGCAAGCCGGGCTCCGAGCTGGCCATCGCGCAGGCGCTGCTCGGCGCCATGGGCAAGGGCACGGGCGTCACGATCGCGCAGGCCGCGCAGCAGAGCGGCGTGAGCGCGGACGTGCTCACCGCGCTGGCACGCGAACTCGCCGGCAGCAAGCCAAGCCTCGTGCTCTCCGGCGTGCGCACGGACAACGCGCTCGACGTCGCGATGACGGTGGCCGCGATCAACCAGGCCGCGGGCAACGTCGGCACGACGATCCGCCCGGCCGAGGCGCTCACCGCCTTCGAGGGCATGTCGCGGTTCGCCGAGCTCGCCGACGCGGTGGAGCACATGCGCGGCGGCAACGTCCCGGTGGCGTTCGTGCGCGGCACGAACCCTGCCTACTACATGCCGAAGTCGGCGAAGTTCGCCGAGGCGTACGGCAAGGTGGGCTTCAAGGTCAGCTTCTCGATGTTCCCGGATGAGACGGCGGAACTCAGCGACCTGATCCTGCCCGACCTGCACGCGCTCGAGAGCTGGGGCGACGCAGAGCCGGTGAAGGGAACGATCGGCATGCAGCAGCCGGCCATGGACCCGGTGTTCAGCGGCACGCGCGCCACGGCGGACGTCCTGCTCGCGCTCGCGCAGAAGGACACGGCGGCGGCGTCCAGGTTCCCGCAGAAGGACTATCGCGCGTGGCTGCAGTCGCGCTTCGCGGGCGGCGTGAGCGCGTTCACGGCGGCGCTCACCAAGGGAACGGCCAGGGGCTCGCTCCCCACGCGCACCGTGGCCGCGGCGCCGGCCAGCGCGCCGAAGGCCAAGGCCCTCGACAGCGCGCAGGGCGACTTCTTCCTCGTCACGTACCCGCACACGCTGTTCGGCGACGGTCGCGGCGCCAACAAGCCGTGGCTGCAGGAGCTGCCGGATCCCGTTTCCAAGATCGTGTGGAGCTCGTGGGTGGAGATCCACCCCGAGACGGCCGCCAAGCTCGGCATCGACCGCGGCGACATCGTCGAGGTGAAGACGGCGGCGGGCGCGGTCAAGGCGCCGGCGTACCTCTACCTCGGCGTGCGGCCGGACACGATCGCGATCGCGCTCGGCCAGGGACACCAGGCCTCGGCGAGCATCGCCAAGTTCGATCCCAAGCACCACGACCCGGACAAGGACGTGCAGTGGGGCTACGGCCGCTACGCGCGCGGCCTGGGCGCGAACCCGTTTGACCTCGTGGCCGTGGGCACCGATGCCGCGGGCGGCTTCGTCTGGACGTCCACCAAGGCGAGCGTCAGCAAGACGGGCGACAACGAGGTCATCCCGTCCACGGAAGGCTCGGCACGCCAGCACGGGCGCGGCATCGCGCAGGCGCTGACGCTGCAGGAGCTGCTCCACCCCAAGGAGAAGCGCGAGGTCGAGCGCCCGGGGGACGCGTCGCACGAGTTCCAGCCGGGGCTGCGGGCGCCGGTGGCGGCGGACGCGCAGGGCGAGATCGGCGCGCCGACGGCGGCCGACAAGGGCAACCAGATCGGCCTGTACGACCAGAAGAACCCGCTGGGCATGGCCAAGCGGCGCTGGGCGATGACCATCGACCTGGCGCGCTGCACCGGCTGCTCGGCGTGCGTGACCGCGTGCTACGCGGAGAACAACATCCCGACCGTGGGCGCCGCGTGGCAGAACGCGACGGTGTACGCGGTGGAGAAGCCGGGCTTCAACATCACGCGCGGCCGCGAGATGAACTGGATCCGCCTCGAGCGCTACTTCGAGGGCGCCGACGACGGCAAGTTCACGGAGGAGTTCGAGTCGCGGTTCGTGCCGATGATGTGCCAGCACTGCGGCAATGCGCCGTGCGAGCCGGTGTGCCCGGTGTACGCGACGTACCACTCGCCGGACGGCCTGAACGTGCAGGTCTACAACCGCTGCGTGGGCACGCGCTACTGCTCGAACAACTGTCCGTACAAGGTCCGGTACTTCAACTGGTTCGGGTACGGCGAGCCGGATCGCAAGCAGTACGCGTTCCCGTCGCCGCTCGACTGGCAGCTCAACCCGGACGTGACGGTGCGCACCAAGGGCGTCATGGAGAAGTGCTCCATGTGCGTCCAGCGCATCCGTGAGGCCGAGAACCGCGCGACGCTCGAGAAGCGCGAGCTGATGCCCGACGAGTTCACGACGGCGTGCGCGGCGGCCTGCCCGTCCCGCGCCATCACGTGGGGCGACGCGGCGGACGAGCGGTGGTCGGTCACGAAGCTGCTCGAGGACAAGCGCGCGTACCACGTGTTCGAAGAGCTCAACACCTACACTGCGGTGGTCTACTTGAAGAAGGTCAACCATCCCGCGCCGGCTTCGGCGCCGACGGCGTAAGGAGGGCACGGCATGGCAACCACAGCAGCGCCCTTTCCGTCTGCCGACGCGCCGCGACCGAACGTCGCGTCCGCGGACGTGCGCTTCCCGGCCATCCGGGACTACGAGCAGGTCGATCGCGAGATCATCGGGACCCTCCGGCCCACGTACGCGTGGCTCGGGACCCTGACTCTCGCGATCCTGTGCATGCTGGTCGGCGCCGCCACGTGGATCTACCAGATCTACGAGGGCCTCGGCGCCGCCGGCTACGCGCCGCCGGTGATGTGGGGCGTGTACATCGTGACCTTCGTGTTCTGGGTCGGCATCGGCCACGCCGGCACGCTGATCTCGGCCATCCTGTACCTCTTCCGCGCCGGGTTCCGCACGAGCATCTACCGCGTGTCGGAGGCGATGACGGTGTTCGCGGTCATGACTGCGGGCCTGTTCCCGATCCTCCACCTGGGCCGGCCGTGGAAGTTCTTCTACCTGGTGCCGTACCCGAACTGGCGCCTGATCTGGCCGAATCCCAAGAGCCCGCTGGTGTGGGACGTGTTCGCCATCCTCACGTACCTCACCGTGTCGGCGACCTTCCTGTACATCGGCCTGATCCCGGACTTCGCGGTCATCCGCGACCGCGAGAAGAACCCCATCCGCAAGCGGCTGTTCGCCACGCTCTCGCTGGGCTGGCGCAACTCGGACCGTGAGTGGCGGCACTTCACCCGCGCGTACCTCTTCCTCGCGGCGTTCGCGACCCCGCTGGTGCTCTCGGTGCACTCGGTCGTGTCGTTCGACTTCGCGATGGCCGACACGCCGGGCTGGCACGCCACCGTGTTCCCGCCGTACTTCGTGGCCGGCGCCATCTTCTCCGGCATCGGCATGGTGTTCACGATCGCCATCCCGCTGCGCAAGTTCTTCAAGCTCGAGCACTACATCACGCTGAACGACCTGGACGCGGCGGCCAAGCTCTGCCTGTTCACCTCCATGGTCGTCGGGCTCGCGTACCTGAACGAGTTCCAGATCGCGTGGATGAGCGGCAGCACGTTCGAGCAGGAGTACTTCTGGAACCGCGTCTTCGGCCAGTGGGCATGGGCCGCGTGGATCATGCTGATCTGCAACTGCGTGCTCCCGCTGTCGCTCTTCTCGCAGAAGCTGCGGCGCAACACGACGTGGCTGTTCATCCTGTCGCTGTTCATCAACCTCGGCATGTGGTTCGAGCGCTTCGTGATCATCGTGCCGTCGCTCTCCCATGAGTTCGAGCCGTGGCAGTGGGGCCCCTACCGCCCGTCCTGGGTGGACATGGGCATCCTGCTCGGCAGCTTCGGCTGGTTCTTCATGTGGTTCCTGCTGTTCGTGAAGCAGATGCCCGTGATGGCCATCTCCGAGATCAAGGAAATCCTGCGCCCGAAGATGAAGCAGGCGCACGAGCACGGAGGAGCCCACTGATGCAAGGCGTCATCGCGGCCTTCCATGAGCTGGACTCCGCCGTCCACGCGGTGGAGGAGATCAAGCAGCAGCGGTTCGGCGAGATCACGGTGTACACGCCGACCCCGCGCCACGAGTTCGAGGACGTCCTCGCCCGTGACGAGAGCCACGTGCGCCGGTGGACGCTGGTCGGCGGCGCGCTGGGCTGCACCTTCGGGTACTGGATCGCGATCTGGATCTCGCGCTACTGGCCGATCGTGGTCGGGGGCAAGGCCATCGCGACGTGGGTGCCCTACACGATTTTCGGCTTCGAGGTGATGGTGCTCATCGGCTCGCTGGCGACGGTGTTCGGCATGTTCGCCAACTCGCGCATCCCGCGCCTCACGCAGACCGTGGGCTACGACCCGCGGTTCAGCGGCGGGCACTTCGGCGTGTGGGTGGAGACGACGCCCGACCGCATGGACGCGGCGGCCGACATCCTGCGCAAGCACGGGGCCGTGGAGGTGCGCCATGAGCGCTGAGCTCCGCACCACGCTGCGCCGCGCGGCACTCGCCCTCGTGGCCATGGGCTCGTTGAGCGCGTGCTCCTGGTTCACCGACATGAAGCAGCAGCCCAAGTGGGATCCGTGGGAGAGCGCGTCGGACACGATCCCGTTCCGCGCCAACCCGCAGAACTCGGTGTCGGTGTACGGCACCGCCGCGCCGGGCTACGAGTACGGCCGCACCGCGCTGCCGGGCACGATCGACTCCATGGCGGCGATCCCGAACCCGGTGCCGGCGGACGCGCGTTCGCTGGCCAACGGGCGCAAGTACTTCCAGATCAACTGCGCCGTCTGCCACGGCGTGGCCGGGGCGGGGGACGGCATCGCCACGAAGTACGGCATGGTGCCGATGCCCCTCACGTCCGACCACGCCAAGGGCCTGACGGACGGCTACATCTTCGGCATGATCCGCAATGGCCGCGGCCTCATGCCCACGTACAACCGCATCGAGGAGCCCGACCGCTGGGACGTGGTGAACTACGTTCGCGCCTTGCAGGGCAAGCTCCCCGGCGTGACAGTGCCCACCGGCCCGCTCGGGATCCCCGGCGAGACGGGGGACAAGGTGCCGGGCGCGACGCAGATGGGCCCGAACCGCCCCGCGCCGTACTACCACCACATCGGATCGCAGGCCGGGGTGGCGCTCGACGCCAACCAGCACGCGATGGGCAGCAGCGAGCCCGCCGCGGCGCCGGCTGACACTTCGAAGAAGGGGGGACAGCAGTGAGCCTCCACGCACCCCGCGTTCCCACGCGTGACGAGCTCCTGGCGGCCACGAGCAAGCCGCTGCCGGCGTCGCTCACCACGTGGAGCCTGGCGCTCACCGCCATCGGCGCGCTGGTGTTCATCGCCGGCCTGTTCGTGGCGCCGGACCGCGCCTGGCGCGCGTTCCACTTCAACTGGCTGTTCTTCGCCGGGCTCTCCTCGGCAGGCGTGACGTTCGTCGCCGTGCAGCGCATCACGACCGCGCGCTGGTCGCGCCCCGTCGTGCGGTTCATGGAGGGATACGTCGCGTTCCTGCCGGTGGCGTTCGTCTTCCTGCTCCTCATCCTGTTCGCGGGCAGGAACCACATCTTCCCGTGGACGCACGAGGCCTACCCGAATCCGGAAAAGGCCACGTACTACAACCCGACGTTCCTGTCGGCGCGCGATATCCTGAGCTTCGCGCTCCTGACCATCCTGCCGATCTGGTACATCTACCGGTCGGTGCGGCTGGACGTCGCGCAGATCCCGGAGGGCGGCGCGTCGTGGGCCGCGGGGCTCCGCGCGCGCATGCGCCAGGGCTTTGGCGATCCGCGCCGCGAGTACCATGCGGCGCACTCGCTGCACGGCAAGCTGGCCGTGTTCATGGTGCTGGTGTTTGCCTACGGCTGGTCGCTGCTCGCGTGGGACCTCTCGATGGGGCTCACCCTCCACTTCCAGACGACGCTGTACAGCTGGTGGTGGTTCATGGGTGCGTGGCTCATCTCGCTGATGCTGTTCACGCTGCTGGTGCAGGCGTGGCGCCGCTACCTCGGGCTGCACGACCTCGTGACCGAGAAGCTCATCCACGACATCGGCAAGCTCTGCTTCGCCTTCACGGCGTTCTGGGGCTACCTGACCTTCGGCCAGTACCTGGTCATCTGGTACGGCAACATGGGTGAGGAGACGTTCTTCATGCGCCTCCGCCTCATCCACCCGTGGAAGGTCTACACGCTGATCTCGATCTGGCTGGTGTTCGTCTTCCCGTTCTTCGGCCTGATCTCGAAGATGGCGAAGATGTACAAGCCCACCCACATCCTGTTCGCGACGTGCAGCATCCTGGGCATGTGGATCATGCGCTACGTGGAGGTCTATCCGTCCACGTACGGCACGCCGGATGCCGCGCCGTTCGGCCTCTGGGAGATCGGCGTCGCCGCGCTCTATGTCGGCCTGTGGGCGCTGTGCTACGTGAAGTTCATGGATGCCTTCCCGCGCGTGCGCCTGATCGCCAACACGGCGCCGTATCGCGACGAGATCCAGGTCCCGGTGAACCCGGAAACGATGGAGCCGCTGCCGGCCCACGAGTAGCGCGCCGGATGCGGATGGACATGAAACGGGCGACCAGGGTGGTCGCCCGTTTTGCCTTGCGGTAAACGATATCTTCGGCGGAGTCGGCTGTTCGAACGCCGGCTGCGGTCATGGCATCGCGCCAGGCTCTTGCGCTGCCGGCCGGGCCTTGATGTTATATTGGTGGTCCACCCGGGGCGTTAGCTCAGCTGGGAGAGCACCGCCTTTGCAAGGCGGGGGTCAAGGGTTCGAGCCCCTTACGCTCCACTGGAAATCCGGATGGCTGGGAACTTCCGCGCGGGCGTGCTGATATGCTCGGTCGCGCGTTTCCTCTTCCCCCGCAGTCCCGGTCCTGCGCCGATTCGGTCCTGCGCTATTCTGCTGTTGCGCAGTTCCGGTCCTGCGCCGTTCTGCTGTTGCGCAGTTCCGGCCCTGCGCAGTTCCGGTCCTGCGCTGTTCCCGGTCCTGCGCTTCTTTCGGTCCTGCGCCTCACCCAATTGACTGATGCCTTCCCCCCAGCCCGGCCTCCCGGCCCCCGACTTCACCCTCGCGTCCACCGGCGGCCAGCCGGTCACCCTGTCCGCGCTCCGCGGCCACAACGTCCTGCTCGCATTCTTCCCGCTCGCATTCACCAGCGTCTGCACCGCGGAAGTCTGCGACATGCGTGACGACTGGGACCAGTTCGCGCACCACGACGTCATCGTCCATCCGATCAGCGTGGACTCCGTGGAGACGCTCCGCGAGTTCAGGAACAAGTACGGTGTCCAGGCGGAATTCCTCAGCGACTTCAAGCGCGAGGTGTCGCGCCTCTACGGCGTGCTGCTCGAGGACCGGTTCTTCTCCAACCGCGCGTACTTCCTGGTCGATCGCGAGGGGATCCTGCGCTGGGCCCACGTCGAGGAGCATCCGGGGCACAAGCGCTCCAACGCCGAGATCTTCGCCGAGATCGCGAAGCTGGCCTAGGGCTCCATCGGTGTGGGGGAGCGCCGCGGGGATCGGTCATCTTGTCCGGTCCGCCGCGGCGCCGTAGCTTTTGCGATACCCCACCTCGATTGGAGTCATCGCTGGCCTCCCGTTCCCCGTCCCGAGCGAAGCCGCGCCACAGCGTTCGCGCGCGCCAGAGTTCCGCGTCCTCGCCGCTCGCGCTGGTCGCCGCTGCGTTTGCGCGCGGCGGGTCGCTCGACCGCTCGATGCCGGCAGCGTTGCAGGCATTGCGCGCGCGGCTGCGCGCCGTCGGCACCGGCATCTGGGTGGCGTCGGACGGTGCCATGCGCCGTGCGTGGGCCGCGGGAGACGATGGGCTCACCCCGCTTTCTGCTGCCGCGGCGGTGCGCGCACGCACGCGTCGCACGCGGGGGCTCCACGTCGTTCCCCTCAAGGCCGGCCGGCGGGTGATCGGCCTCGTTGCCGTGCGTGTCTCGCAGCCGCTGTCGGCCGACGCGACGCGGCTGCTCGCGGACGTGTCCGCCGTGCTCGCACCGTTCCTGGCGCAGGCCGAGCGCACGCACGAGCTGGAGGAAGCCGTTGCGCGGCGGACGCGGGAGCTCGACGAGCAGCGCAACTTCTTCGAGAGCATCGTGGACGCGCTGCCCGTCG
>DASZRI010000418.1:0-4462 GCA_035549215.1 Gemmatimonadaceae bacterium
CCAGGAGCGTCGTGCGCTCGAGTCGCGCCTGACCGGGCAGTATCAGGTCGTGCGCGAGCTGGGACGCGGCGGCATGGGCGTGGTGTTCCTGGCGCGTGACGTCGCGCTGCACCGCTCGGTGGCGATCAAGGTGCTGCGGCACGAGTACGTGAACTCGGCGCACCACCGCGAGCGGTTTCGTCGCGAGGCGCGGATGACGGCGCGCCTGGGGCACGCGGGCATCGTCCCCGTGTTCGCGCTCAGCGAGCGCGACGACTTCGTGTACATGGTGATGAAGTACGTGCACGGCGAGTCGCTGGCCGAGCGCCTGCGTCGCGAGCACACGCTCACGCCGCGTGAGGCGTCGCGCATCCTGCGCGACCTGAGCAGCGCGCTGGAGCACGCGCATGCGGAAGGGATGGTGCACCGCGACCTGAAGGCGGAGAACGTGCTGATCGAGAAGAAGACCGGTCGCGCGTACCTCACGGACTTCGGCGTCGCGTTCGTGCCGGGCGGCGATTCCGACGAGTGGGAGCAGTCGCACGCGATGGGGACGCCGCACTACATGTCGCCCGAGCAGGCGGCGGGCGAGGCGGACCTGGACGGGCGCAGCGACCTGTACTCGCTTGGCGTGCTCGGATACCAGATGCTCAGCGGGCGCCTGCCGTTCGACGGGCCGAGCTTCGAGTCGCTGGCCGCGCAGCACATCGTGAAGGCGCACGAGCCGCTGGCCGCGCTGACGCCGTCGGCGCCGGCGGAGCTGGTGGCGGCGATCGAGAAGTGCCTGGCCAAGGATCGCGAGGCGCGGTGGCAGGACGCGGGCGAACTGCGGCGTGCGCTGGTGGACGGCGCGCGGCACAGCCGGCAGCGGCAGGTGTTCGGGTGGAGGGGATGGATGCGAGTAGTGGCGGGGGTGGTCGTGGTGGGGTGGATGGGGAGGTAGGACAGGGGTAGGAGGACCGGGAATCCGGGAGTACGAGAATGGGGAGTGGAGACCGCGTGGGGGCGGGATCCAGTCCCCATTCTCGCGTGGCGCCACTCAGGTCTCCATTCTCGCATGCTCGATGCCCGGGTCAACCAGCGCAGTGGCCGATGCGGCCGCGATACGGGGGATTCCGGCTCGCGCGGCAGGGATCGGGGTACGCGGTCGGCGAATCTGGTCACAGTGGCCGGAGTGTCAGTGGCCAGTGGCCAGGGGAAGGTTCGGGGGACCTGGGACGCGGGAATGCGAGAATGGATACTTGGGGCCGGCGCGTGGCGCCACTCAGGTCTCCATTCTCGCATGCTCGATACCCAGGTCAACCAGCGCAGTAACCCTTGTTGTCGGTTTTACGGGTTATCGGTGCCAAGAAGTCCAGTCTGGAACTCCCCTGCCCCAAGGCCGAGTTTGCAGGGCATGACCTCCCCCGCCCCCGAACCCCGACCTGGCCAGCCGGCGACGCGACCGCGTCCGTCGGGGCCCACCCGCCTCCCGGCCGCCACGGTCAGCCTGTCCGAGGTGCTCTCGGCCCTGTCGCATGCGCTGGACCTGACCGAGGGCGCGCCGATGGGGCACACGATGCGCACGTGCCTGATCGGGATGCGCCTGGGGCGGGAGATCGGCCTGGACGACGACGACCTGTCTTCGCTGTACTACGCGCTGCTGCTCAAGGACGCCGGCTGCTCGGGCAATGCGTCGCGCATGGCGGCGCTGTTCGGCAGCGACGACAACGAGACCAAGGCGCGCATGAAGCGCGTGGACTGGCACCGGCGCGTGCGGCTGGCGTTCTGGACGGCCGGCAGCGTGGCGCGCGGCAAGTCGCTGCGCGAGCGCGTGCGCCACTTCATGACCATCGCGCGCACGGCGAACATGACGCGCGACCTGATCGCGCTGCGCTGCGACCGCGGCGCGAACATCGCGCGGCGCATCGGCTTTCCCGAGCGCACCGCGCTGGCCATCCGCTCGCTGGACGAGCACTGGTGCGGGCTGGGCTACGCCGAGGGGCTGTCGGGGGACGACATCCCGCTGCTGGCGCGCATCGCGAACCTGTCGCAGACGGTGGAGGCGTTCCACGATGCGGAGGGCGTGGCGGCGGCGATCCGCGTGGCCATGGACCGCCGTGGAAGCTGGTTCGATCCGGGGCTGGTGGACATCGTCGCGTCATGGAAGCGCGACGCGGGGTGGTGGGAGCAGCTCCGTCGTCCCGACGTGACGGAGCTGGTGCTCGCGGAAGAACCGGCGGACCGCGTGCGGAAGGTGGACGCTGAGGGGTTGAACGAGGTGGCGCGCGCGTTCGCGGACATCGTGGACGCCAAGTCGCCGTTCACGTACCAGCATTCGGAGCGCGTGGCCGGCTGCGCGGTGGAGATCGGCCGCGTGCTGGGCTTCGACGCGGAGCAGGAGCTGACCATCTACCGCGCCGGGCTGCTGCACGACATCGGCAAGCTGGGCGTCTCCAACCGCATCCTGGACAAGGCGGGCCCGCTGGACGACGCGGAGCGCGCGGCGATGGAGCGGCATCCCGTCAACACGCTGGAGATCCTGGAGCGCGTGTCGGCGTTCCGGCACTTTGCGCGGCTGGCGGCGCTCCATCACGAGAAGCTGGACGGGAGCGGCTACCCCTTCGGCGTGACGGGCGAGGCGCTGGACCTGCCGGCGCGCTGCCTGGTGGTGGCGGACATCTACGACGCGCTGACCAGCGACCGGCCATACCGGGCAGGGCTGTCGCGCGACGTGGCGATGGGGATCATCGCGCGCGAGGCGGGGACGAAGCTGGACGCGCAGGTAGTGGAGGCGCTGGACGAGTACCTGCGGGTGCGCGAAGGCAGGGACTGAGTACCGGCGCATCAGCTTGGCCGCAGGGCTGGACACGTCGCGCATTCGGCGGAGATTTCCCCGGACTCCCACCTCTCCAGCCATGACCAATCGTCGTTCGTTCGTCTCGAGCATGCTCGGCGCGGGGCTCGCGCTGCCCGTCCTGAACAGCCGCGCCATCCGCCGCCTGGAAGACGCGACGCGCGTGGCGGGCGCGCGCAGCGCATCGTCGCTGGCCACCGACGAGGACTACTGGGGCGAGATCCGCCGCGCCTTCGACCTGGACGGCACGGTGATCAACCTCAACAATGGCGGGTGCAGCCCGGCGCCGACGCACGTGCTGGCGCAGATGATCCGCGACCTGCAGTTCAGCAACGAGCTGCCGGTGGAGCACATGTGGCAGGTGCTCGAGCCGCGGATCGAGAGCGTGCGCACGGACCTGGCGCATGAGTTCGGGTGCGACGCCGAGGAGATGGCGATCACGCGCAACGCGAGCGAGTCGAACCTGAACGTCATCTTCGGGCTGGACCTGCAGCCGGGCGACGAGGTGATCTCGACCACGCAGAACTACCCGCGGATGGTGAACGGCTGGCTGCAGCGGCAGCGCCGGAACAAGATCGTCTTCAAGCAGATCAAGCTGCCCACGCCGCCGCCGAGCGATGACGAGGTGGTGGCGGCGTTCGAGGCGGCGATCACGCCGCGGACGAAGGTGATCGAGGTCATGCACGTGAGCTTCATGACCGGGTTCATCGCACCGGTGCGGAAGATCGTGGACATGGCGCGGAAGCACGGCGTCGAGGTGCTGGTGGACGGCGCGCACGCGTTCGCGCACTTCCCGTTCACGCGCGACGAGCTGGGATGCGACTACTATGGCACGAGCCTGCACAAGTGGTGCCTGGCGCCGATCGGCACGGGGTTCCTGTACGTGCGGCGCGACAGGATCAAGCACGTGTGGAGCATGTACGCGGCCGGGCCGGACGAGGACGCGAACATCCGCAAGTACGAGGAGATCGGGACGCACCCGGCGGCGAACCACAACGCGATCGCGGTGGCGCTGGCATTCCACCGGAGCATCGGGGCGAGGCGCAAGTACGAGCGCTTCCTGTACCTGCGCGACCGGTGGGCGAAGCGGCTGATGTCGGAGAGCGACCGCGTGCACATGTTCACGCCGATGGAGCCCGGGCGCGGCGGCGCGATCGGCGTCGTGGGCATCGATGGCATGGACATGGGGAAGCTGGGTGGATGGCTGCACGAGCACCATCACATCGTGTCCACGCCGATGGTGACGCCGGAGTTCGCGGGGCTGCGGGTGACGCCGAACGTCTACACGACGGTGGACGAGATCGACTTCTTCGCGGACCGGATGCTCGAGGCGATCAGGAAGGGGATCTCGTGATCCGGGAGTCCACATCAATGAAGCACGTCACGAGAACATTCCTTGCGCTGATCGCCGGCCTGCTCCTCGCGCCGTCCGTCGTGCGCGCACAGGCGCGTGCGGCCACGCGCAGCCGCGCGCAGGCGTCCACCGTCACGACGGTGATCGTGGTGCGTCACGCCGAGAAGGCTGCCGAGCCCAAGGCCGATCCGCCGCTCGACTCGGCGGGACAGGCGCGCGCGCAGGCGCTGGCGGCGGCGTTGCGTGACGCCGGCGTGACCGCGATCGTGACGACGCAGTTCGAGCGCACGAAG